>CAZLXK010000297.1:0-3062 GCA_964563305.1 uncultured Treponema sp. | reverse complement strand
AAAAAACTAAATCTTGTTGCTGAACTTCAAAACAATTACAAAAGTCAACAAGAAGATTTAATTTTAATTTGTCCAAGTCAAAAAGAATCTGATGAAATTGAAAGTGATTTGAATACAATTTTAGGCGATGAAGTTGAAATTTTAAATTTAAAATGGTGGCAAGTTCTTCCTTACAGACCAAGTGCTTTAGGTTCTGCAATTTTTGGCGAGCGAAGTGGCGTTCTTTCAAAACTTACGTTCAAAAATTCAATAAAAAATAAACCGAGAATTTTTATATTTACGCAACGTTCTTTTTTAAGTCCAGTTGTTCCTCCAAAATACTTAAAATCACTTTGTTTTAAAATCAGAAAAGGCGAAGAAAGAGATCCAGAAAATCTTGCAAAAAAACTTAGCGAACTTGGTTATATGCGAGTTCCAAAAGTCGGATTAAAAGGCGAATTTGCTCTTAGAGGCGAAGTTTTAGATTTATTTATGCCAAATGAAAAGTTTGCCACAAGAATTGTTTTTGATTTTGATGAAATTTCTCAAATAAAATATTTTGAAAGCGACACGCAAGTTTCTAGAAATTCAATCAACGAAATTACAATTTATCCAATGAAAGAACTTATTTGGACAGATGAACTTTGTAAAAAACTTGAAGATTTGTTTAAAACTGCGGATGAAAAAGGAATTGTAAATAATTTTGGTGAATATGATTTGAAAAAAAAGTTGCCTAATTTTGCGGATTTTGATGACGACAAAAAATCTTTTTCTTCGGCTGAAAATTTTTCTGATTTAAGTGAGAAATCTGTCGCTTCAAGTGAAAAATCCGTCGCTTTAACTGAAAATTCTGCCGCTTCAAGTGAAGATTTTTTAACTTCAAGCGAAAATCCGTCAGTTTTTGATGACGAAATAAAAAATTCTTTTAGCGAAAAAAATATTCATCTTGCTTTTACAAATGAAGCAAAGCAAAAATCACAAAATTTAATTTCAGAATTGTATGAAAAAAAAGAAAGTGAAGGGGAAGAATTTTTTTACGGTTTGCTTTGGGACAAAACTTATTCACTTTTAGATTATATCAGCGACGAAACGCCAATTTTTTATTTAGATTATGATCGTTCGCTAAATGCACAACAGTCAATTCTTAGCGAATACACTTCGTCTTATAGAATTGCTCGCCAAAAGTTTCCAGTTTTTCCACCTTCAGTTATGTTGTTCAATTTTGAAAATCTTTCTGAAAAACATAAAAATTCGTTTTGTTTTAGAACAATCGAAAACGCAGAAAATCAAAACGAAGAAAATAATATAAATCTCGAAAGTGAAGGAAGTTTGAGTTTTTTTGGAAATATAAATTATTTAAAAGAACAATTAAATTCTTTGCAGCAAGAAAAATATCACATTTATATTTTTGCAGATAATCAAAATCAAGCTTTAAGAATAAATGAAATCATAAAAGAATTTACTGAAAAAAAATCAACTGAAGTTTTTCCTGTAGAAATTTTGCCTTTTAGTCTTACGGAAGGTTTTAGAGTTTCTAGTGAAAAAATTTTGGTGATTCAGGAAAATGGAATTTTTGGTAGAAAAAGAAATACGCCAAAATCTGTAAGAAGCGGAACTAAATCTAAGGCGATTGATTCTTTTGTGGAACTTTCACCTGGAGATTTTGTTGTTCACGTAAATTATGGAATTGGTTTGTTTAAAGGGATTGAACGCGTAAAATCTTTGGGAACTGAACGCGATTATATAAAACTTGAATATGCTGACCAAGAATTTGCATTTGTGCCAATCGAACAAGTTAATATGGTTCAGCGTTATATTGGAAACGAAAATTCTAAACCTAAACTTGACAAAATTGGTTCAAAATCTTGGAACGCTAGAAAAGCTAAAGTTCAACAACAAGTTCAAGAAATTGCAGAAAAACTTATTGACATTTATTCTAAACGCCAAGCATCAAAAGGTTTCGCTTTTCCAAAAGACACAGAATGGAATCTTGCTTTTGAAGCAGCATTTCCTTATGAAGATACGCCAGATCAAATTGTGGCGACACAAGAAATTAAATCTGATATGGAAAGTTTGCGACCTATGGATCGTCTTGTTTGCGGTGATGTTGGTTACGGAAAAACCGAACTTGCTCTTCGTGCGGCGTTTAAGGCAGTTATGGGCGGAAAACAAGTTGCATTTTTGGCTCCGACTACAATTTTAGCAGAACAACATTATGAAAATTGTCTTGAGCGTTTTAAGAATTTTCCAGTTCACATTGCACAACTTTCGCGTTTTGTTTCTCCAAGTGAACAAAAAAAAATTATTCAAGCCTTAGCACAAGGAAAAATCGATATTTTAATCGGAACTCACAGAATTATTCAAAAAGATGTAAGTTTTAAAGATTTAGGTTTGCTGATTATTGATGAAGAGCAAAGATTTGGCGTAAAAGACAAAGAAAAATTAAAAAGTTTAAAACATAACATCGATTGTCTTACTTTGAGTGCCACGCCAATTCCGCGAACGCTGCATATGAGTTTGCTTAAGATTCGCGATATGTCACTTTTAACAACGCCACCGCAAAATCGCCAAGCAATCGAAACTTCAATTCAAGCGTATGATGAAAAAAAAGTTGCAAATGCAATTCGTGCTGAAGTTTCTCGCGGCGGTCAAGTTTTTTATTTACATAATCGTGTTGAAACGCTAGAAGAAACTCGTCATAAACTTGAGCAATTAGTTCCAGAAATGATGATTGATGTGGCTCACGGTCAAATGTCAAGCGATGAACTTGACGATATTTTTAGACGTTTTAAAATGGGCGGATTTCAAGTTTTAGTCGCAACTACAATTATAGAAAACGGAATTGATATTCCAAACGTAAATACAATTATAATTGATCGTGCTGATATGTATGGAATTAGTCAACTTTATCAGTTGCGCGGAAGAGTTGGCAGAAGTGGAAAAAAAGCTTACGCATATTTGTTTTATCCAGAAAATAAATCTTTGTCAGAAGTTGCAATGAAAAGACTTCAAGTTATAAGCAATTTCACGGAACTTGGCTCAGGTTTTAAAATTGCAATGAAAGATATGGAAATTCGCGGAGC
>CAZLXK010000296.1:0-3076 GCA_964563305.1 uncultured Treponema sp. | reverse complement strand
TTTATTGTTGCTTTTTTTGTTGCTATACTACTATCAATGTTTTTTATTTCAGGTTTTGTTCTATCGAGAAAAAATTCTTTTTTTAGTTCAGAAATTCTATTATTTGAAGCGTCGGCAATTATTTTTAAAATATGTTTTCCGTCTTTTAAATTCTCTAAATTCAATAAATATTTTTCATTTTCTGAAATTAAATTGACCTTTGTTTCATCTAAGAAAAATGAAAAACTTATATTATTATAATCATCAGAATTAGCATAAAAATTTTTTAATTCTAAGTAATTTTCGTTTGTAAAATCATTAATTGAACATTCAAGTTTTGGCGACTTAGAGCAATATTTTATTTTTTGTTTTTTAAGATTAAAGTTTCCTGCAAAATCTTCTACGTAAATAAAAATTTCTTGTTCGTCATCGTCTAATTCGATTTCATTTCCATAAGTCCAATCTTTTTTACTAGATTTCCATCTTATAGTTTTAGAATTTACGCCGCTTAACTTATCACTTACATCAATGGGAACAAATTTAAAATCTGAAATTTTATTTAAATCTTTTATTTCTGGAGCAGAAAAATCAGTTTTTAAAATCACTTTTTTACTAATAGAATTTCCTGCAAAATCCTGAGCAAAAAGTTCTATTGTTTTTTGACCTTCATCTTCAATAGAAATTTCACTTGTGTTTTCAAATTTTTTATCATCAAATTTTATAAAAGAATATTTTACGCCACTAAAATCATCAACAAAATTAAATTTATGATTTTTTCCATTTGTCCATTTTTCTTCATTTTCTTTAAAACTAGGACATTCAATTTTTGGTGATGTAAAATCCAAATTTCTTTTAAATATTTTTGACACACAAGAATTTCCACATAAATCTTCAACATAAAACTGGATTTCGTATTTTCCTTCTGACGAAATATTTAATTCTGATTTTTTATTTAAACTTTTAAAATCATCTCCCGCAAAATTTTTATATTTTAACGAAGACAAATTTATTCCAGAAAGTTCATCTTCACAAAAAATTTTAAAATTTAAGTTTTCGTTGCTCCATTCATTGTTTTGATTACAAGTAATTTTTGAAAACTTTGGATTTTGCTTATCTAAAGTTACAGTTTTTTTTATTTTTGATGATACGTTTCCAAGTTGGTCGACGCAATAAAATTCGATTTGATAAATTCCTTCATCAGTTAAATTATATTCAACAATTCCTTTTGGACCACAATTATTTGAACTTATAAGTTTATCATTCACATATAAAAAATATTCTTTTACATCTAAACCATATTCATCTTCATAAGAAAATTTTAATTTTGTTGCTTCCTTGCAAAAGATTTCATTCCGAGAGCCTTTATACGTTTTTCCACTAGAAGATGAAAAACTAACGTAGGGACCATTGTTATCAAAATAAATTTTTCCTGAAATTGATAACGTAGTTTCATTTCGAGTTATAGAATTTCTAAGTTTAACTTCATAAATATAATCGTTTCCGCTAATGCGTGGACCAATAACGTCTTTTGCTTCATAAACTATATTTCTAGTAAACGTAGAATGCATTGTACACGAACCTTTTGCGTAAACAGTCGAACCCAAAATCAATTTTTTTTCTGCTTGAAAATCTACTGTGATTTTATTCAAATAAAAGTTTCGTTCAAAATCTTGTGAAATTGCAAAACTTAAAACAAAGAAATTTAAAAATAATGCTAAGAAGATTTGTCTTTTGATTTTCATATTGCCTCAATTTTTATAAAACTTATTTTGCTGGAACTTAAATAAGCAATGAAACTTATTCCCCAACGAAAAGATGATTGAGTATAAAAATCAGTTTCGATTATTTTAAATTCTGATTTTTTTGAGTTAAGACAAAGAATTTTTTTGTTAAGTGATAAGAATACAGAAGATGATGGACTTGAAAATAAATTTTTATAAGAAAGTTTGCAATCAAAATCTTGAATGAAATTTGCATAAGAATTTATTTGTGATGAAGGAAAAAATAATTTTTCTCTTGAAGAATTTTCATAGTCAAGAAGAAAGGTTTCAATTTGATTTGTTTTTAAGTTGTAAAAATAATTTAAAATATTTTCATCGAATGAACAGCCGAGATAAATTAAATCTTCACCAAGATTTTTTTCTGAAAGTTTTAACTTTTTATTTTCTTCACAAAGACAAAAATATTTATATTCTCCATTCTGAACTAGAATAAAATTATAAGAATCCGCAAAAATTTGATAAAAAACAATTTCTTTTTCACTTTGCAATTCTGTAAAAAGTTCATCATTATAAAAAATTTTTAAAGAATATTCTTTTGGACTTTCAGAAGAAATTTCAAACGATTTTGATGGAAAATTTTCCAAATTAAAAAGTTCACATTTTTGCTCAAAAGTTTTTACATTAACATAATCTAAAATTTGAAAATCAGCAAAATCATACGAGTGCAAATTTACTTGCTCAAAATTATCATCTTTGCTAAAAAAATTTGAAGACGCTTTATTTAAAGACGTTTTGTTTGAATCATTTGCATCAAAACTTAAAATATAATTTGAATTATTTTTGCCATTTAAAACGAAATAAAACTTTTGTGAATCACAAGAATAAGACTTTATATTTAAATTTTCTTCAGCAAGATTTTTACATTCATATAAATTTGAAGTTTCATCTAAATCTGAAAGTAAAAAAAATCGGCACAAATTTTCATTTGAAATTTTTGCTAAACAAACAAAATTATTTAAGTTTACTTGTGAATAAAAACTTGCTTTATCAGAATTGAAATCTAAAGTGTTAAATATTTGCTTTGAATTATAAAGTCGTTTTTCTTCAAGAGACAAATTAATTTTATAAAGTGCTTTGTTTCCCGAACAATAAAAAGTTAGAAAATTATTATCTAAAAAATATTGTTCGATTTTACAAACGTCAAAATCAAAACTTATAATTTCCTTAAAAATAAAATTATTCTCATATTCATAAATTATAGAAGCAAAAGAATTTTCTGATTTTTTCCCAATTAGAAGAAATCCGTTTAGATTTTTGTATTCAAGTGCTTTGCAATCAAAAATTTTTATTTCATCAAGGTTCGCAATATTAATTTT
>CAZLXK010000295.1:0-3096 GCA_964563305.1 uncultured Treponema sp. | reverse complement strand
CAAAATTTGCCTCAAAAATCGCAATGAAATGAGATTTTTGTAAGCCTGTTTCAAAACGTAACAGACTTTTGAAACAGGCTCTATTTTCTATAAACATTCATCAACGATATTTTATCATCACGACCAAGAAAAAGTTTATTTCCACGAACTTGAATAAATGCACAATTCGCTTCAAAACTAAATTCCGCTGCTTTATTTTGCGGACTTTCAATCGCCGTAAGTGTATAAGATGAATTTTCCCGACTTAAAACAAAAATCATTCCTTCAAGCGAAGATTTTTCAATTTGCACAACATTTCCCGGAATCGAAATATGCTTACTTTTTAATCTTTTTAAGTTTACAATTCCAAGTCCGTTTTTATATCCGTAGTAAACAAGATTATTTTCGTCATTAAATTTTACAAGACTTTGCTGATTTGTTTCGTTTGGCACAAATTCGTGAAAAATGATTTTTGAATGAGCATTTTCATTTTGCGAAACAGAAAATCGCTGTTTATTGTGACCTGAAATCATTGCAACTTTATTTCCATCTTCGCTAATGTCGCAACCTAAAATTACAGAAAGTTCACTTCCGCCAGGAAAAAAATCTTGATCAACAGTTCCGTCATATTTTAAAGAAACAATTTTTCCGTCGCTATAACCTGCAACAATTCCGTTTGAACTTGAAGAAAATGCTGTGATTGGAGCGTAATTTTCGTAAGTCCAAAGTTTTTCGCCTTGAGAATTAAAATATGCAAAAGAATTTCCGCCTGGCAAAAAAACAAAAATTTTATCTTTGTCAAAAAATGGAAATCCGCTTTCTTGAAGATTTGCAACAAAATTTCCTTGTGGCGTAAAAAAATCAGTTTGATTATTTGAAAAACCGTAAGTGCAATAATAATTTTGCGAAATTGACGCTTTTGCTGGATAAGAAATTGTGCTAAAAATTTTCCCTTCTGGCGTAAAATATCCAATTATTTGACCAAGTTTGTAAGGAATTAAATCTGATTGTTCTTCTTTGGAAAGTTCTTCTGTTCTAAAAATATTTTGTGTCCATTGCGGACTAAAATGAAGTTCTGTAGTAAGCGGTCGCATTGCCAAAATTATGTAAAGTAGACAAAAAACTGCACACAAGATTAGAATTTTCTTTTTTGATTTCTTTTTATCTTTCATGTTTTTTATCTTAATCACAAACGTTTTTTTTATCAATGATTTAGAATTTAGAAATTAGGGCGGCACGTCATTGCGAGGAACAAAGTGACGAAGCAATCTATTTGCACTTAGCAAAAGAAGTTAGAAGTTAGAAGTTAGCGAAATTAGCAAAATTTGTCGTAAAAAGATAAAAGTTTATTGTTAAACAATAAAAAATTATTGACAAACGATATAAAATCACTTATTATTCGTTTTATAAAAATTTTAGCTAAAATCTGTAAAGGAAATCTCTAAAAACTTTTAAAAACTTCAGTTTTTAGAGATAACTAAAAAAAACGACGTTTTAAGACTTGTAATTTCAAGGCTTAAACTCGCTCATCTTCTCGAAAAAAACAAAAATTCGAGTTTTTCGAGATGCTCTAAATCAATTTTTAGGAGAAATTTTATGGAAAATGAAAAGCTCAACAAAATCACAAAAATTCTTGCAAAGTTTTTTGAAATTTTATTCTTTTTAAGTTCGCTTTTAATGATTGTTGCCACAGTTTTTTCTTTTGCGAAAACTCAAAAATTTGGAAATTTTCTTTTAGATCAAGTTGGAAACGGAACAATCGCCACAAATGGTTTTGAAATTATGATTCAAGATTCGCAAGGAAATCTTATTCCTAAAGCTGTTAGAATTTTTTGTTTCGCGGGAATTTTTACAATGTTGTGTATGACTATGATTTTTAGAAATATTTATCTTATCATTAAAACTTGTGAAGGCAAAACTTGGTTCAGCAAGGGAAAAACTCCTTTTCAAAAAGATGTTGTTCGAATGGTTCGAGAAATTGGAATTTTTAGTATTATGATTCCTTTAATTGGATTTTTAATGAGTTTGATTGCTCGACTTGTTTTAGGTCATGAAGTTTGCGAAACCAGCGTTCAAATTGTTGGAATTGTTATGGGACTTGCAATGATTTGTTTTTCACAGATTTTTTCTTATGGCGTAAAACTTGAAAAAGAAGTTGAAGGTCTTGTTTGAAAATTTTTATAATTTAAAAAGATTTTAAAAGTTCATTTTTGCGATTTTCTAAAAGAAGTTTGCAAATTTGAACTTTCGCATTAATTTTTAAGTTTTAAAAAGTCAGATTTTAAGATAAAAGGATTTAAAAATGGGAAAAATTGTTTTACATCTTGACAGAATTATGGTTGAAAAAAAAATTTCGCTTAACGAACTTTCAGAAAAAGTTGGAATTAACAACGTAAATCTTTCAAAATTTAAAAATAACAAAGTTACGGCGGTTAGATTTTCCACTTTGGAAGCTTTGTGTCGAGTTTTAAATTGTCAGCCAGGCGATATTTTGTCGTACGAAAATTGAAAATGAAAATTCTCGCTTAGCACAAAATCCAATAACATAAATTTTTTTGTAAATAAGAATCAAAAAATATATATTTAAAACAAAGCTAAATATTATTTTCTGACTTTTTAAACAAAAATTGACTAAAGAGGAAGTTTTAAAAGTCAGACGAGTTTTGAAACAGGATCTAAATCTTGGAGGAAAATTTATGAAAATTGCTTATGCTACAGCTCAAGGCGGCACACAAGCCTTGTTAAATCAACTTAATGTAAAAGAACCTTTAAAAATTCTTAATGGCACAGAAAAAATTGACGATGATTTTATTCTATTTACTTACACAACTGGACGTGGCGAAACTCCACAAAATGTTGAAGAATTTGTAAAAAATAATTCTGATAAAATAAAAGCGGTAATTGGATTAGGAAATTTGGCTTTTCACGCCGATACTTTTTGCTTTGCCGCTGACAATATTGCAAAAAAGTATAATGTTCCGATTTTATACAAAGTTGACAGTTCTGGCGAAGAACTTGATGTAAAGAGAATAAAACTTCTTCTTAACAAATGGCTTAGATAAGTTTCTTTTGCGAAATTTTTAACGTATTGACAAAGAACCGCAAAGATTGCAAAAT
>CAZLXK010000294.1:0-3097 GCA_964563305.1 uncultured Treponema sp. | reverse complement strand
TGAAGAAATTAAAAAACTATTAAAAACTGGAATTCCGATTTTTGGAATTTGTTTAGGACATCAACTTCTTGCCTTAGCAAACGGAGCACAAACTATAAAATTAAAATATGGACATCGTGGTGCAAATCAACCTGTAAAACATTTATCCACAGGAAGAGTTTATATTTCTTCACAAAATCACGGTTACGCTGTAAAAAATGAAAGTTTGCCAAAAGGTGCAATTCTGTCTTTTGTAAACACAAATGATGGAACTTGCGAAGGAATTACCTATACAAAAATTCCGGCATTTAGCGTTCAATTTCATCCAGAAGCATGTTCAGGTCCGCTTGATACAAGTTTCCTTTTTGATGAATTTGTTCAACTTATAAACAATCACGATTATTTAAAAAATTTTAAAGCAAATTATGAACGAATTGATTCTATAAAATATTTTTCTACAACTATAAAGAAAACAAAATATGGTGATTGAGTAAGAGCGAAACTTCTATATAATTATAGAAGTTCTATTTTTTCACATAGATTAAACTAAGTCAAAAAACTCAAAATATTAAACAAAAAGTTTCGCTGTATATTCTACAAAAAATTTTCCATTTTCATATTTTACTAAATTTAATCCACAATTTGGAATTTTCACCGAAGCAAACTGTTCTATTGACCAATTTGAAATTTCTTTTAGTAAACCGCGAACAACTCCTCCGTGACAAACAACCAAAATATTTTTAAAAGTTTCTTTTTTCAAATCATCAATAAAAGAGTCAATTCTTCCAAAAAAACTTTCATAAGATTCTGAACCAAATTCCGCTTTGTAATTCTTTGGATCTAAAAACCAATTCTTTAAACTTGAAAATTTAGGATTTGTTTTTAACTCTTCAAAAGAAACGCCTTCTGCCTGACCAAAATGAAATTCTTTTAATCTATCATCTAAAATAATTGATACATTTGAATATTTATTCATAATCTCTGCAGTTTTTTTTGCTCTAATCAAAGGACTTGAATAAATTTTATCAAAAAAGATTTTATTTCTATAAATAGAATCACTAACTTTTTCTGCCAACTTAATTCCTTCTTGATTTAAAGGAATATCTGTTGAACCTTGAATCTTTAAAAGTTTATTCCAATCAGTTTCACTATGTCGCATAATATAAATATTCATTACACGAGTTTATCAAAAAAATTGACCTATATCAAAATAAAAATTAAACTATAAATATGGATGATGAAGAATATTACTCTAAAATAAGAAATTATAATTTAAATCGAAGCCCACTATTATCGAAAAAAAAATCAAAATATTCTAAATGGAAAATTGAACAAGGTAGAGAAGATGCAGAAATGCTCGCTGAAAAAACTTCTGATGAAAATATCTTTGAACAATCTGCAAAAAATTCTTTCGAAAATAATGATAATTAGAGAAGTCTTTTACTTGCAAAAATAATTATTTTTTTATATACTATTTTTCACTTGCCGAGATGGTGGAATTGGTAGACACAAGGGACTTAAAATCCCTCGACAGCTTAAACCGTCGTGCCAGTTCGATTCTGGTTCTCGGCAAATTTTGGTTGTATTGGAAGATATAAAAAATTTCTCAATACAACCTTTTTTATTTTTAAATTATTTTACGAAAATTTAAAATTCTTTTATTTTTCCTATTGATTATATATATAAATTTTGTTATTATAACTTCACTTATAAGCGTGGTGTGAATTTTTAAGTGCGTTTATAATAGTAAAAATGAAAGATTATCGGATCTCACACCTCCACTAAGCCAGCTGGATGTCATTCAGTTGGCTTTTTTTATATCAAATTTTTCTCTTCTAAATTGACAGTCTTTAAATCCTTAGCAATAATAATTCTATGCTAGAAAATATAGTTCATAATAAAGCAAATAATATTCGTGATGTTATTAGATATTTAAAACGTTTCAAAAATGCACTCATTGTTATTTACGTTGACGAAGAACTTTTAGACGAACCTGTTTTTATAAATCACATAAAAGACATATGTCTTATACATGAAATAGGAATAAAAATAATTATTGTTCCTGGGGCAAGTAAAAGAATTGATGAGATTCTTCTAAGAAATAACATAAAATGGACTATTCATAATAATTGTAGAATAACAAACGAAGACTCTATTCCTTTGATAAAAACGGCTGCATTTGATGTTTCAAATCAAATTATGACAGCTTTTGCTGCTGAAAAAACAACGGCTGTTATAGGAAATTGGGTTAGAGCTCGTGGCAAAGGTGTTATAGACGGATTTGATTATGGTTCTAGTGGCGAAATAGATAAACTAGAAATTGAATCTATAAAAACTATTTTAGAAAACGACTTTATTCCTATTTTTCCGTGCATTGGTTGGAGTATTGCAGGAAAACCTTATAATGTTTCTTCTATAGAACTTTCTGAACAAATTGCAACACATTTACACGCTGATAAACTTTTTTTCTTAGTAAAAGATGCAATAATTAACGAAGCATCATTTGTTATTCCAAAAAACATTTCTATTTCTCCAGAAGGAAATGTTCCAGCACTAACTCTCGACGAAGTTGATTCATTTCTCGGAGCCAACAAAAATATAATAAAAAATGCTGACAAAACTACCAAACAGTCAGTAGTTTATAAAACATTAAGATTACTAGAATTATCAAAAACCGCTTGTTTGGAAGGTGTTACAAGAGTACACATTCTTAACGGATCTTTTGACGGCAGTATTCCATGTGAAATTTTTAGTGATTTTGGGTCAGGAACAATGATTTACAAAGAAAACTATGGAAAGATACGTCAAATGACTTTTGATGATGTTGGTGATGTATTAGCTCTAATGCAACCTTTTATCAAAAAAGGAATTTTGCTTCCTCGTAAACAAGAAGATCTTTCTAAAAACTACAAAAACTATATTGTTTACGAACTTGATGATGCTATTAGAGCTTGTGCTTCTTTAATTCCTTATCCAGATGGACAAATGGAAATTGCAGGAGTCGCAGTGGATCAAAATTATTCTAGCATGGGAATTGGTCCAAATCTTATAAAAACATTAATAGAAAAAGGTAAATCAAATAACGCAAAAAGTATTTTTTTATTAACAACACAAACAA
>CAZLXK010000293.1:0-3131 GCA_964563305.1 uncultured Treponema sp. | reverse complement strand
TTATGGCGTTTACGGCGACCTCCTTGTCGCCACTTTTTTGCAAGGAAGTTTTATTTACTTAGTAAAATCTGTCAATTACGAGAATGTGCAACCTACGGTTGCTTGCGAGGTTTTTGCAAAACCTCGTGGCATTTTTCTAAACAAGATTTTACTTTTTATAAAAACGACGTCCTTGTAGCCATTGTTTACAAGAAAGTTTTATTTTATTAAATCTTTGATTTCTTCGAGAACCGCAAGTGCATTTATTCCTGTTTGCAATGTTGACTTTAGTTCACATTTTCCGTCAAGGAAATCAACAGCATTTTGAATCATATTTGAAAAGTAAAGCGTTTTTTTGGGAAGTTTTTGTGATTTGTCGTTTGCTAGCGAATAAAATCCTGTGTAAAGTGAAGATTCTTCGCGTTTATAAAGTTTTAAGTAACCGTTGCCAATGCAAATTCTGCCTTGAGTTCCAGTAATTGTAATTTCAAAACCAAAAAATTTTGATCTTCCGCTCATAGAAATGCTAACGTTTGGACATTTTTTTGTAGAATAATTCGCTGTAAATTGTCGCACGCAATTTTTTTCATCACGGAAAATTCCTGTAATTTTTGGAGAATTTAAAAGATTATTTATGAATTTTGTTTTTTTTGGCAAAGTTTGAAAACTTAAAACTTTATTTAAAAGTCCGCGTTTTTTTTGTTCTGGATTTTGCTGATTTTGGGATTTTGAAAGTTCAGAATTAAAAGTGTTAAGTTTTGAATTTTCGCTTGAACTTGAAATTTTTGAATCAGCAAAAGTTGAAGATTTAGAAACTTCAGATTTAGAATCGCCAAAAGTTGAAATTTTTGAATTAAAGTTGCCCAAACTTAAATTGCCCGAGTTTGAATCAGCAAGTTTTGAAGTGTCAAAAAACGAAATTTCTTTAGTTTGCGAAAAATTATTTTCATCTTCTAAGAAAAACAAAACTGCATCAACTAAATGAGTTCCGTCGTGAATTAAACTGTACGCTCCAGTTTTTTCTTGATTTGCATCGTAAACCGCCAAACTTGAATAAAGCGACGCATTTATACTTTGCAACTCTCCAATTTGCGACATATATTTTTTTGCAAGATTATAATCTTCTGAAAATCGACGCTCGTGATTCACTAAAATTGGAACTTTATTCAAAAAAGCGGCAGAATTTATAATTTGAGCTTCGTTCATATTTAAAGCGACAGGTTTTTCTAAAATTATTAAACGCGGATTTTGATTTATGGCAGACAAAGTTTCTTTTAAGTGAGCATTTTCGTTTACTGCGATTGTAATGATTTCTGGCTTTTGTCTTGTGTAAAGGCTCGCACTGTCGTTGTAAACTGCAAGTTTTTTGTAAGCGTCGTGCCATTTTTGCAGATTTTGAGGATTTGTGTCGCAAGCTGCAACTAAGTCGATTTTGGAATTTGCAAGAAGTGCCATTGTGTGACTTGCTGGCTGTTCCCTTTTTTTGTCGAGACCTAAACTGTAACCAATTCTTCCGCAGCCGATTAAAGCCGCAGAATAAGTTTTGAAATTTGCCATTTTTTTATTTAACAGATTCCCGTGTCGTTGCACGAGAATGACAGTTTGTTAAAAGATTCCCGAATCAAGTCCGAGAATGTCAGTTTTTTTATTTCATAAGTTCGCGATATTTTTGTGCAATGCGTTTTGATTTTTTTGCAGCCAAACCGCAATAATTTGCTGGATGTTCAAAGAAACTTTCTGGATTTTCAACTCCAAGTTTTTTAAGTTGATTTGTGATGTCAGAAAATTCTTTTGTGTGAGTTTTTAAAACTTCAAAGAAAGTTTTTCCTGACTTTTCTGCTTCGAGCGTAATTTTTCTGATGATTTCGTGTCCGTCATTGTAGCCCGCTTCTCCAAGCAAAATGTACGCTGGTTCAGCCAAAACTCCGCCTTTAACTTTTCCGCCAGCATTTTCAAGATTTTTCATCATATTTTCGCGATCCGCTTGCAAACCTTTTACAACTGAATTCATTCTTGCAACTGCCATCGTAAATCCTGCAACATAATCAGCAATAAAACGCTGACTTGCTGAATTTGTTAAATCGCGCTGATGTTCAGAAATTTGATCCATATAAAAAGTTATAACGCGCGGACACATTGCTTTCCAAAGTGATTTTACGTGTTCTGAATTCCAAGGATTTCGTTTTTGTGGCATTGTTGAAGAACCAACTTGAGTTGAAGCAAAATATTCAAAGACTTCGCCAATTTCACTTCGCTGCAAGTTTCGTAAATCGTCAGCAAGATTTGCAATAATTCCAAAAGCAACATTCATTTCAAGCAAAAGTCTCAAAACATGTTCTGGTTCAACAAGTTGATTTGAATATTCTGAAGGTTTTAATCCTAAAAACTCAACGTAAGTTTTCTCAAGTTCTTCTGGATCTTTTACAATCATTGAAGGTCCGTTATAACTTCCAACTGGTCCTGCCAATTTTCCAACTAAATCTTTTGAAAGTTCTTCTATTTTTAAGATTGATTTTCCGAGTCGAGCAACAAATTCTGCAATTTCCCAACCAAAAGTGATTGGAACTGCGTGCTGACCGTGAGTTCTGCCAACTTGCGGAGTTTGAGCTTCGCGTTCTGCAATATCGCAAAGATAATTTTCTAGTTTTTTAAGTTCTGGCAAAACGACATTTTGAGTTACATCTCTCATTCGGCAAGAAAGTCCTGTGTCTAAAATATCAACGCTTGTTGCTCCAAGATGAATAAGTGGGCCGATTTTTGAATCGACTTTTGTTTTCATAACGTTTACAAGTGCGCGGATATTGTGTTTAGTTTTTTCTTCTTCAGCGTAAACTTCTTCTGGGTCGATATTTTCGGCGACATTATCAAGTTGATTTGCAATTTGGGGAGTAAGTTCGCCGCGAAGTTTTAAATGTGCTTTTACAAGTGCCGCTTCGCATTTTGCATGAGAGCGAACTGACGCTTGTTCTGAAATGTACTTAGAAAGAGCGTTAAAAACGTCTGCTTCCGACAAAGAGTATCTGTGATCGATACAAGAAATGTTTTCAAAAATGTTGCGTGTTTCCATGCACGACATTATTACATTTTTTTATTAGTTTAACAATATTTTTCAGACATCGTGTCTGTTACGAGAATTTTCTCTTCGCGAAAAT
>CAZLXK010000292.1:0-3150 GCA_964563305.1 uncultured Treponema sp. | reverse complement strand
TTGAATTTTTGTTTTTTTCGAGAAGCCTGCGAGTTTTAAGGCTTGAAATTACAAATCTTAAAACGTCGCGTTTCCAAAGTAGTCCCTAAAAACTTAAGTTTTTAGAAACTTACTAAACTCTTTTATTTATCGGAATTTTATAAAAAAAGTTGAATATTTTGATTTTTGAATAAGTTTCTATTTTTAATAATGACAGTTTTTTTTTATTAAAAAAATTCGACAGTTTTCAAAAAAACGTTAGGCTATCGTGTGTAGATGGCGAAAATGAAATTTTGCTTTTCTTGAAAATGCTGTGGGCGGCTAAAAAAGGACTAGTCGGGCTGTAGGGGCGAGCGATGAGCGAGTTGCGAAGCAATGGAGTGATAACGAAACCCCGAAAGACCTTTACTTAAGAAATTTTCTCCAAAAAAAAAATAAAACAAAAAATTTTTCTTAGCAAAATAAGTTTTAAAACACTAAAGACAAAAAAATGCTTATATTGTATACTAGAAAATAAATTTGGAGATAATAATGAGCGACGATAACAAAAAAGACAAAAAAAATGAAAATGATCCTTATGACTTTTTTAAATTAGCGCCGGATGATAAAGATAAAAAAGATGGACCTAATCCTAAAAAGCCCAAGCGATTCCCATTTTTTGGAATTCTGATTATTCTTTTGGCGATAATTGCTTTAATAAATATTCTTTTTGTTCAAAAACCTGACACTACAATTCCTTATTCAGAATTTAGGCAGTTAATTGAAAATGGACAAATTGTTCGCGTTGATGTTGCTGACAATTATTTGATTGGCTATGGAGAAGAAGCTGCTTCTTACGACAATAATTCTTCGCGTAATCGTTTGTTTTCTCGAAATAATGACGCTGATTCTAACAGACAAGTTTATAGAACGCAGTCGGTTTTAATGCAAAGTTTAATTACGCTTCTTGATGAAAAAGGCGTGGAATATAAATTTGTTGAAAAACAGAATAATTATATTCCTTATATTTTGTCTTGGCTTATTCCTTTAGCGTTTATTTTTGTGATGTATTATTTCATTTTCAAAAAGTTTGGTGGCGGAATTGGCGGAATGGGTTCAGTTTTTGGTGCCGGTTCTGGAAAATCTAAGGCGATTGATGAAGGAAAAGTTAAAACTCGCTTTTCTGATGTTGCGGGCGTTGATGAAGCAAAAGAAGAATTGGAAGAAGTTGTTGACTTTTTAAAGTCGCCTAAAAAATATACTGATATTGGTGGAAAAATTCCTAAGGGCGTTCTTTTGGTTGGTCCACCTGGAACTGGTAAAACTTTACTTGCACGTGCGGTTGCTGGAGAAGCGGGCGTTCCGTTTTTTAGAATTAGTGGCTCTGACTTTGTAGAAATGTTTGTTGGCGTGGGAGCGAGTCGTGTTCGTGATTTATTTAAGCAGGCTCGTGAAAAAGCTCCTTGTATTGTTTTTATTGATGAAATTGATGCACTTGGCAAAAACAGAATGAGCGGTTACGGCGGAGGTAATGATGAACGTGAGCAAACATTAAATCAACTTCTTGTCGAAATGGATGGTTTTGATAACGAAAAAGGTCTTATTGTTCTTGCAGCGACAAACCGCGCTGATATTTTGGATCCTGCTCTTTTGCGCCCTGGTCGTTTTGATAGGAGAGTTCCTGTTGAAAAGCCAGATGTAAAAGGTCGTGAAGAAATTTTGCGTATTCATTCAAAAGATGTAAAACTTGATGATGATGTTGATTTTACGTCAATCGCTCACGGAACTGTAGGGTTCGCTGGTGCTGATTTGGCAAATGTTGTAAATGAAGCGGCCTTGCTTGCAGTTCGAAATGGCCGAAAAAAAGTTTCAATGGCTGACTTTAATGATGCAATTGATAAGGTTAGCATTGGTCTTAAAAAGAAAAATAAGAGCGAAAATGAAAAAGAACGTGTTTTGGTTGCTTATCACGAAACAGGTCATGCTTTAGTTGGAGCTTTTACTCCAGGAAATCCTCCTGTAAATAAAATCACAGTTGTGCCTCGTTCAAATGGAATTGGCGGATTTACTCAATATCGTGAGCAAGAAGAAGTCAATTTTCAAACCAAAAAAGATATGTTAAATCAAGTTGATTCTTTGCTTGGCGGACGTGCTGCCGAAGAAATTATGCTTGGAGATGTAAGTACAGGTGCTTCAAACGACATTGCTAATGCTACAGACATTATTAAGCGAATGATTGTTGATTATGGAATGTCTGATCGTTTTAAGAATATAACTCTTGGAAAAGGCGTTTTAGGAAATCACGGTGGAGAACCAGCACTTGTGCGAGAATTTAGCGAAGAAACTCAGAATTATATTGATGAAGAAATTGCACGAATTATGAATGAACGCTATGAGCATGTTTTGAGTCTTCTTAGAAGTAAAAAAACGTTGCTTGAATATATTGCAAAGCGGCTTCTTGAGATTGAAACGATGGACGGAAAAGAATTTTACGATATTATAAAAGCCGAAGATCATTGTGTTCAGCTTGAAAATAAGGCGAATGAAGCAAGTAAATTAGAAAATTCTAAGTTTGAAAATAAAAATTTTGATTCAAAAGACGAAAAGGCTCAAGAAAAGTCAAGTGATTCAACAAAAAGTTCTAAAAGTTCAGCAAAGGTTTCTTCAAAAAAATCTGCTGAAAAAAAGACTGTAGCTAAAAGTAAAAGTTCATCAACAAAAGAAAGTAAAAAGCAAAAATCAGCAAATTCTAAAACAGAAAACTGATTTTAAGTTTTTAGAAAACATAAAAGTTTTAATTGAAAACGGCGATAAAATTTTGTTTTGCTTCAAGATAAAATTTAATTATTGCCGTTTTTTTTTTGTGACGATTTTAATTTTTTGCTGCACGAAATATAAGTGTTTTTTAGAAGTTTGAAATTGAGAACCGCCAGTTCTCTTACGAAACCGCCAGTTCTCTTACGAAACCGCGAGTTCACGCGAGAAGTGCCAGTTAACTAAGTAAACCGTCGCTTCACGCGAAAAGTGTCAATCCGCAACGAGAACCGCCAGTTCTCTAAGGCAACCGTGAGCTCACGCGAGAAGTGCCAGTCCGCTAAGCAAACCGCGAGTTTTCGCAAGAAAGTGCCAGTTTTCTAACAAAACCGCCTCGTCCAAAAATCCAACTCAAAAAAAACGAAAACAAAAAAAACA
>CAZLXK010000291.1:0-3165 GCA_964563305.1 uncultured Treponema sp. | reverse complement strand
GACAATAATTTTAAATATCGTGAAATTTCTACGCTTTGGACTTTAGCAAAAGAAACTAAACTTAAAAATCCGCTTGATCTTTATGATTCTATGCATATTTTAAATAAATGTATTTCTTCTTTGATCGAAAATGCAAAATCTCAAGGAACATATAAAACTCTCAAGTTTCAATCTTTTCTTGAAAAATTGTACAAATATAAAACTCGCCTTGCTCTTGATCATGAAAATAAGCGTGGACTTGAAAGTTCAAAATTTCTTGACAAAGATCAGCGACTTAGAATTATCTTAAAAGGAAGCGGAATTTTTTATTCAAAAATTGTAAATAATGATCACGAATTAATTGTAAGTATGCCGCGTCAATATAATAAACAAGCAAAAAGATATGTAAGTCTTTTGCCAGAAAAATGGGAAAATAAAGAGATAAGTGTTTATTTGTGGCGAAAAAATGATGCTTGTTATGCTTTTGATACAAAAGTTTTAAAAGCCGGATTTTTTCTAGGAAAAGAAGTTTTGTTTTTAAGACAATCTTATAATCTTCAGCGAATTCAAAAAAGGCAGTCAATTCGTATTTCTTGCCAAATTTATGCTCAACTTTATTTAATTCAAAGTAAAAATATTGATTATAAAGCCGTAGAAACTGAACAAGGTTATCGCTGCCTTATAGAAGATATTAGCCAAGATGGTGCGATGATTAGAATTGGCGGAAAAGGCGAGAACAATATAATGTTAAAACTTCAATTTTTGCTTGATGACACGATGATTGTGATGTTTGGAGTTGTTAGAGCAGTTGAATATAATGCAAATTTAAATCAGTCAAGACTTCATTTTGAATGTACGCATATTGATTCTGCAATGCAAAATAAAATTCTCTCTTTTGTTTACAATATAATTCCTAATGAACAAAAAGATTTAGTTCAAGTAATGGACGAAATTGAAAAAGAAAGCAAAGAAGATTCTAAAGTTTCTGCTGATTCTGATTCTCGCGAAGATGATTCAAAAACGCAAAAAGATGATTCTAAAACTCAAAATTCGCAAGACTTAAAAAATGCTGATGATGATTCAAAAACTTCAGAGCTTAAAAATCCGCAAAAAATTGAAAATTCTGCTGATTCAGAAAATTCTTTTGATAAAAAAATTGTTTATCCAAATGGTGAAGTTTTAATAAACGGATTAACGCCTCCAGAAGATTTAAAACTTTAATAAAAAATCGTAATTCTGAACTCGTTTCAGCATCGGTTGTATAAGAGATTCCTACAGTTTTAACTTGAAAATAATAAAAAACTTGATAAACTTTAGTTAATGAAAAATTTTTTGAATATTAAAAATATTAAGTTTAAAATTATAATTTTTCTCACAATATTTTTGAAATCGATTTTATTTGCACAAGAACTTAGTCCAAAAGTAAAATTTATCAAAGGAAATTTTCAAGATAAACAAATTGCTGTAAAACAAGCGGCTTTGTTGGGCGATTATAAACTTGCTTATGATGCACTTAATTTTTGTTTAAGTTCTAAGCAAATTCTCGGAAACGATAAAGATTTAGAAAATTTAGTTTTAGAAAGTTTAAATGTTCTTTCAAATAATGTAAATAATGATATTTTTAATGCAAATTTTTCAGAAAAAGATGAAAATTTAAGTTTTAGTTCTGTTTTTTCAGCGATTTTCAACAATTTTAATTCAGATGAAATTCGCACAAAAATTTTGACTTTGTTTAAAGAAAATCCTTCTGTTGCAAATGTTGCTTTAGTAAACAATTTTGTTTCTGAAAATATGCAAACTGCAAGCGAAATGTCAAATTCTTTGCTTGAAGCAATCAAAGGTCTTGAATTTTATGGCAACAATACATCTTTTCGTCTTCTTTTTATTGCTGACATTTTAGAAGTTTGGCCAGAATATGATGAAATTTTAGAAAATTCTTATGGAACTTTGGCAATTTATTCTGAAAATGAAATTTTGCACATTCTTTCTTCAGTTCCAGTTGAAAAGAAAATCACAATTCTTGAAAAACTTAATAAAAATTCAAAAATTTCTCAAAAAATTCGCGGCGAAGTTGCGGAAAATGCACTTTCTCAGTCTATAAATTATATAGGGGGAAATTTAAATACAGAAAGTGAATTTTCACAAGAAGATTTGCAATTACAAAAACTTGCTTTAGACACAATTTCGCTTACAAAGTGGACTCGTGCTTCTGAACTTGCTAATGAATATTTTGAAATCGCAAAAAATCAATATGAATTAAAAAATATTTCTGCAGAAAGTTTTTCGCAAATCATAAAAGATATTTCTTCTGTCGCAACATCTGCGACAGATAAAATCTTATCTGAATATTTGGATTTTCTAAACAAGAGTGCTGAGCAAAATCTGCCTCTTGATATGAACGTTGTTCTTTCCGTAATAAATGCATTAGGAGATTTGGGCAATAAAGCTGCTTTTGATTATCTTCTTTATGTTACTTATTTAGATTATCCAGAGGAAGTTACAACTGCGGCAAGAAATGCCCTTGCAAAACTTAAGTGGTAAAAACTCTAAAAAAATTAAATCTTTTTTGCGACATTAAATTTATAAATCGAATAAAAAATCCATTTGTAATAGCAAGTTTTTTGTGTGTAATTTTAATTTATTTAAAAATTTTGCCTATAAAACAAAAGAATCCTTATAAAAGTCTTTTTGAAATAGAAAAAGTTTCTTTTCTTGAAGGAAAAATCTGCTCAAATCCAACAATTTTATCATCAAAAAAATATTATTCGTGCGATTTAAAACTAAAATCTTGCGGAATCTATCTAAATGAACATTTTTGTAAATCAAGTGCAAGCGGAATTGTAAAGTTATTTATTCCAAGTCAAATTGTAGAATCAAATTATCCTGGCAAATTATATTCAATTTCTGATGGAACAATTTTTTTTGAAAATGATGAAAAAATTTCGTGTAAAGTACAATATTCTCAAAAAATCGGAGGTTTTTATGTAGAAAATGCAAAGTACTTAGGTTATGAGCAAAGTTTTTTTGGAAAAATTAAACATTTTAGAGCAATTTCAAGAATTATTTTTAAAAGACTTTTATTTTCTTGGGGAAATGCTGGCGGTTTGATTTTATCACTTTTGTCGGGTTCAAGAGAATATTTAGAAAATGGACTTGATGTTTTTTTTAGAACTGCGGGAATTTCCC
>CAZLXK010000290.1:0-3177 GCA_964563305.1 uncultured Treponema sp. | reverse complement strand
ATGTTGTAACGAATTATCATGTAATTGAAAATGCTAGCACAATAAATATTTCCTTATCTGATGGATCAACTTACGAAGGCGAAATTGTAGGAAAGGACAAAAATACTGATATTGCAGTTTTGAAATTTACACCGCCAGCAGGAAAAGTCTTAAAAACAATCAGTTTTGGCGACAGTGAAAACTTAAAGGTTGGGCAACGAGTTATTGCAATAGGAAATCCGTTTGCATTAGAAAGAACTATGACAACAGGAATTATTTCTGGCTTAGGACGACCAATTCAAGAAAGCGGAACAAATGTTATTATCAGAAATATGATTCAAACTGATGCAGCAATAAATCCTGGAAATTCTGGCGGTCCACTTTTAGACAGTCAAGGCAGAATGATTGGAATTAACACAATAATTTACTCTTCAAGCGGAAGTTCTTCTGGCGTAGGTTTTGCAATTCCAGTTAGCACTGCTCGCCGTGTTGTTTCAGAACTTTTGCAGTACGGAAAAGTTAATCGTGGCACAATAGACATTGCTTTAGTTCAAAATTCAGCACAAATTGCAAGATACGCCGGTTATCCAATTTCAAGCGGACTTATTGTGAGCAGAGTAAAATCTGGAAGTTTGGCAGAAAAAGCGGGACTTAAAGGCGGAACAAGAGCAGTTCAATACGGAACTTTTAATCCAAAAACAATTTATCTTGGCGGACATCTTATAACAAAAATTGACAATATTGATATAAAAACTTATGCGGATTATTTAAGTGCCTTAGAAGACAAAAAGCCTGGAGACGAAGTTTCGGTTACAGTTTATCAAGGTCGTGGCTACCAAACTCTAAAAGTTACACTTGAAAATCTTGAATAGAAAATTATTTTAAGAAACTTTTAAAAATTTCAGTTTTAGAATTGTTCTTTAATTTGTAAAATATTTTTATGCGAAAATTTGTTGTTCATTCACCATTTGAACCTTCCGGAGATCAACCTGAAGCAATCAAAAAACTTGTTGATGGTTTTAATCGCGGAGATAAATATCAAACACTAAAAGGCGTTACTGGAAGTGGCAAAACTTTTACAATGGCAAAAATCATTGAAGCAGTTCAACGCCCTACTCTAATCATAAGTCACAACAAAACTTTGTCTGCACAACTTTACCGCGAGTTTAAAACTTTTTTTCCAGAAAATGCAGTTGAATATTTTGTCAGTTATTACGATTATTATCAACCGGAAGCATATGTTCCTGCACGAGATCTTTATATTGAAAAAGATGCGGCAGTTAATGCAGAAATCGACAAATTGAGACTTGCAGCAACCTACGCTTTAATGGAGCGAAATGATGTTGTTATTGTAAGCACAGTGAGTTGCATTTACGGTTTGGGAATGCCAGATTTGTACAAAGAAATGCGACTTCATTTTGAAAAAGGCAAATCTTTTGACACACATAAGGTTGCTCAACAACTTATCAGCGTGCAATATCAGCGCAACGATATGCTTTTAGAACGCGGAAAATTTAGAATTCGCGGCGACACAATGGACATTTTTCCGTCTTATATGGAAACCGACCAAGCGTATCGCATAGAACTTGATTTTGACGAAATTTCAAAAATCCGAAGATTTGATGTTTTAACTGGCGACACAATCGAAGAACTTGACGAATTATATCTTTATCCAGCAAAGCACTTTGTTGTTCCTCAAGAAATGCTTTTAAATGCAACAAAACGTATTCAAAATGAACTAGACGAGAGAGTTGAAGAATTAAAATCTCAAGGAAAACTTCTCGAAGCCGAACGTTTAAAAACTCGCACAACTTATGATATTGAAATGATGAACGAAATGGGATATTGCTCAGGAATTGAAAATTATTCAGGACCAATTTCTGGCAGAAAACACGGAGATCCGCCAGCTACTCTTCTTCATTATTTTCCAGACAATTTTCTTTGCATAATTGACGAAGCTCACGTTACAGTTCCGCAACTTGGAGCAATGTACGAAGGAGACAGAAGTCGAAAGCAAAATCTTATTGACTTTGGATTTAGATTGCCGAGTGCCTTAGACAACCGCCCACTAAAATTTTCAGAGTTCACGCAAAAAATGAATCAGGTGATTTTTGTAACTGCAACTCCGCGAAAAGAAGAAATCGAAAAATCAAGTCAAGTTGTAGAGCAAATAATTCGCCCAACCGGACTTTTAGATCCAAATGTTGAAGTTCGTCCAACTGAATGTCAAATGCAAGACATTTACACTGAAATCCAAAAGCGAATCAAAAATCACGAACGATCTTTAGTTCTAACTTTGACAAAAAAAATGGCGGAAGATTTAACGGATTATCTTCAAGGTTTGCAATTAAAAGTAAAATATATTCATTCAGAAATTGACACTTTTGAGCGCGTCGAAATTTTAAAATCACTTAGAAGCGGAGAAATTGACGTTTTAATTGGAATCAATTTGTTGCGTGAAGGAATTGATTTACCAGAAGTAAGTTTTATTGCGATTTTGGATGCTGATAAAATTGGATTTTTAAGAAGCACAACTTCTCTTATTCAAATCATCGGAAGAGCCGCGAGAAATGCCGACGGTCAAGTTATTATGTACGCTGACAGAATGAGCGATGCAATGAAAGAAGCAATTACCGAAACTCAGCGTCGAAGAAAAATCCAAATGGAATATAACAAAGCTCACGGAATTACTCCAAAAACTATAAAAAAAGCAGTTGAAGATATTTTGGTTCATAAATCCGAAGAAGAAAAAGAAAACGCAAAAACTTCACTTGAGATTTTAAAGAAAACTGCAAATCTTTTTGTTCCGTCGCAAAGAAAAAAATTGCTTGACGCTTTAAAAAAAGAAATGAAAGATTGTGCTGAACGATTAGATTATGAGCAAGCAGCAATTATTCGCGATCAAATTGCTGAAATTGAAAAAACTTATGGAAAAATAAGCAATTCTGACCTTGCAAAAAAGTGATTTGTTTGTCAAAAAACTAAAAAACAGTTGATTAAATTACTTGATTTATATAAAATATTTTCTACATAACAACTTGATGCAGTTGCTTGTATATTTTTAAGAAAATTTGGAAACGAGGTAGAATATGTCAAGAACATGTGATGTTTGCGGAAAGCACCCAATGCATGGAAACAAAGTTAGTAATTCATACAATCACACACGCCGCATTTGGAAACCAAATATTGTAAGAGTTA
>CAZLXK010000289.1:0-3177 GCA_964563305.1 uncultured Treponema sp. | reverse complement strand
TGTTTATTTGACAAATATTGTGTTTTAAGTTTTTGATTCTTTTTAAGCAAATAATCGTATTCTAACGTGCTTTTCAAGACTATATTTTTTTTATTTCAGCGAACTTTTTTTATGCAAAGTGTCAGTCTAAAAAAAATCCGCTGAAAATTTACATTTTTAAAATCCGCGAGTAGATATATTATTATGAAACATTTAAAAATCATTTTATTTTTTTTAGAAAACTTTTATCTTTGCATTTTTATTTCATGCAATTTTTTTAGTTCTACAGAAATTATAAGTTTTGAATTGCCAAACGTTCAAAGCGATTTAGAAATTTTATATTTTGACACTTTTGGAAATCTTCAAAAAAAATATTTTACTTGTGAAGAATTTAAAAATCAAACTTGCGAAACTAATTTTATGCAAATCGAAGTAAACAAAAATTCTTGTAGTTCAGTTTTTGCTTTTTGTCCAAACGAATTTTCTGATAATTCAAAAAATTTTGGTTGCATTTATCCTTATTCCACAAAACTTTGCACAGAAAACGCTTTCGCTTCAAAAACACTTTTTTTGTTAAATGCGGGAAGCTCAAATAATTTTTCGCAAACACAAAATTTCTTAAATCATTTTAATTGGCAACGTTTCTTAAAAGATTGTGCGGAAAAAGAAGATATTTGGTCTTGTAATATGGAAAATATTATGAAAAAAATCGCGAGCGGAACTTACAAAAAATCAGATTTAAAATAATTTAAAATAGAACTTCTCTGTGATATATTTTATTTATGAAAAAAAATTGGCACTTTGCTTTTAAGATTTTTGCTTTAAGTTTTTTGCTAACATTTTTATTTGCTTCTTGTTCTAAAAAAAGTTCATCACAAAATTTATATGAAAATTTACAAAATCTTCCAACTCTCGAAAAAAAACATTCTTGGTTTTATTTTACTGAATACGGATTTGAACAAATTGATTTGCCACAAAACGCACCACAAGTTTTAGAAAAAGCCTGGACTGAAAGCATTAGGATTTCTGCATCTGCAAATCTCCCACATAACAAACAAAATTCTTCTTACGACGCTTTCGCTTTAGTTAATCGACTTGGAATGATTGCATTTGATGGCGAAAACGCAAAACTTTTTACAGACAATTCAATTTTTTCGCAAGACACAGCAGCTTCGATTGTTTTTAGCGACGAAATTCCAATTTTTTACTTGTACAGAAGTTCTTTTTTCAACGAAAAAGCATTTGAGCAAAATCAAGTTCTTCAAGAATCAAGACCTTTTTTAGTTGAATTCAATCCGCAATCAAAAATTTTTTATCCTTTAGTTTCGTACAAGAATTTAAATTTAAACGAAACTGATCAAATTATTGATTTTTTTTGGGACGGAAAAACTTGGACTTGTTCAGCAAAAAAACAAATTTCTAACGGCGTAGAATTTTCGTATTTTAAGTGGCAACCTTTAGTTGAATTAACAGATTTAAATCCTGCACTAAGTTCAAATTATTTTTCATTTTCTGAAATCACGGAAGATGAATTTAAAAAAATAAAAATGCCAGAACTTTTTAGTCAGTCGCCAAACGAATTAAAAGAAATTTTAAAATTTATTCCAAAAGATTTAAGTTTTTATGTTTCTTGGAAAGATTTAAGCGGAACAAGCGAAAAACATTATTTTCAGCAAGGAAACTCAAATATTCCGTTAAATGCGAACGCTGCAATAATTCCACTTTCAAATTATCTTGCTGCAATTTTTGAAGACGGAACTTCTTACGTAAAACAAATTGGAAAAGATAAAATCTTGGCTTTTAGACTTCCGCGTTTACCTAAGAATTTTTCGTACGGAGATTTTGTAATCAGCAAAAATACGCTTTACGTTGCTTGGGAAGAATCGAATTTTTATAAAACTTCCCGAAGCGGATTTATTTGCATAGATTTGGGAAATTTTGAATTTTAAGGTTTTGTCGCGGATTGGCGGTTTGATGACGAAGTGCTAATTCTTGAAAGAACTGCCAATTTTACGAAGAAAACTACCAGTTCTTTTGGCAAAACTTTCAGTTCTTGCAAGTAAGCCACAAGTTTGCAAAGAAAACTACCAGTTTAATGAAGAAACCACCCGTTAACAAAAAAAACTAACGCTGAATGCGAGCACCGCCAGATTTTATTAAAGAGTCAACGTCTTTTTTGTTAAGAATTGCAATGTCGCCAGGAATTGTATGTTTTAAGCAACCAGTTGCCGTAGCAAATTCAAGTGCCGACTTAGAATCTTCGCAGTTAAGTAAACCGTAAATCAAACCGCCACTAAAAGCATCTCCGCCACCAACTCGGTCAACAATATTTTCCATATGATATTTTTTAGAAACATAAAATTTTTTGTCTTTGCAATCATAAAGGACAGCACTAAAATCATTTGTGTCAGAAGAATAAGTTCTGCGTTTTGTAAGTGCAATGTATTCCAAATTTGAAAATTTTTCCTTTAACATTTCGCACATTTTTTCAAAATATTCATCTGGCAAACCTTCTTTGCTTGTGTCATAATCGGGAACAGAAATTTCAAGAAGTTTCCGAACATGCTCTTCGTTTGCAATCAAAACATTTGTGTAACTTACCATTTTTTGTAAAACTGATTTTGGATCAACTCCATATTTCCATAACTTTGCTCGATAATTTATGTCCATAGAAACTTTTAATCCGTTTTGTTTTGCAAAAGACATTCCTTCTAAAGTTACATTTTTGGCTTTTTCACTAATCGCAGGCGTTATTCCGCTTACATGAAAAAAACTTGCATCGCGAAAAATTTTATTCCAATCAAAATCGCTTGATTCAGCATTTGCAATACAACTATTTTCTCTGTCGTAAATTACATTTGATGCACGCTGACCCGCTCCCGCTTCAAGAAAATAAATTCCAAGTCGTCCTTCTTTTTTAATAATGTCGCCCGTGTAAATTCCAAATTTTCTTAAATCAGTAATAACCGCTTCGCCCACAGCGTTATCTGGAACTTCCGTAACAAAAGATGTTTCTTGACCAAGTTCACTTAAAACCGCAGCCACATTTGCTTCACTTCCGCCAAAAGTCGCTTCCATATTTTGAGTTTGAAAAAGTCGCTCGTGTCCAACAGATTTTAATCTAAGCAAAACTTCACCAACTAAAATTACTTTGTTCATATTTTTCTCCTTTTTTTTCGGGCTACATCCTCAACAAAA
>CAZLXK010000288.1:0-3178 GCA_964563305.1 uncultured Treponema sp. | reverse complement strand
AATGAATAACTTGCTAAATAAACTAAACTTTCTGGCAAAATTATTTTTTCAACAAATTGATTTTCGCTGAACAAATTTTCACCTTCAGCAAAAGCAAAAATTCCTTCTGGCACGTTTACAATTTTTTCTTGCCCACGATATTCAATAAGAATTAAATTTCCGTCATCATCAAAATCAGTAATAAAATCTTGTTCATTCATAAAATTTATCTTATCATTTTTTTTGATTTGCTGCGAGTTCTTAAATTTTTATAAATATTGAAAAATGCACTTCCAGCGAGAACACTTCGGTGAAAAACGGCTTCCGCACTCACTTCGTTCGTTTGTGCAGATTGTTTTTCAACGAAGAACCTCGCTTCCGTGCATTTTTCAATATTTACCTAAACTTCAAATTCTTCATAATTTATTTAATAATTTGTAATGAACAAAAATTTATGATATCCTAAAATAAATTTTTCAATAAAAGGTTTTTTGATGCAAAGTTTTCTTGCTTATTTCGAGCGAATAAAAATTGGTCCTTTACTTTTAAATATGTTAAAAAGTTCTGGCGTTAGTCTTGAAGTTTTTTTTCTAACTTTAATTTTTTCAATTCCACTTGCTGTAATAATTTGTGCAGGAAGAATGTCGAAACTAAAAGTTCTTTCAAAAATCACAAATGTTTTTTTGCTAATAATTCGAGGAACGCCTCTAATGCTTCAGTTGATTTTTGTTTATTTTGCTCCAGCGACAATTTTTCATCGCGGATTTAATCGTTTTACTGCGGCAATCATTGCAATGTCTATAAATTATGCTTGTTATTTTGCAGAAATTTATCGTGGCGGAATTCAGTCGATTCCAGTTGGTCAATATGAAGCGGCAAAAGTTTTAGGATTTACAAAAATTCAAACTTTTTCGAGGATTGTTGTTCCTCAAGTAATCAAAAGAATTGTTCCTGCAATGGGAAACGAAGTAATCACTTTAGTAAAAGACACAGCTTTGGTTCAAGTTTTGGGCGTTGCTGAACTTTTCCACGTGGCTCAAACTCAAAGTGGACGTTTGGTTAGCGTAATGCCTTTATTTATTGCCGGCGTTTTTTATTTTCTGATGAATTGGGCGGTTTCAAAAGTTTTTGATGTAATCGAAAAAAAACTTGACTATTACAAATAAGGCGGATTTTATTTTATGGATTTTACACTTAACGCAAAAAATTTTCAGTTAGCACAAAAAAACTCGCACTTAAATAACAAATCGACAGTTAACGCAGAAAAAGTTTCGCTGAGCAAGAAGCCGTCGCTTAACGCAGAGAAATCTTCGCTGAGCAAGAAGTCGTCGCTTAGCACAGCGAAAGTTCCGCTGAGCAAGAAGTCGTTGCTTAACGCAGAGAAATCTTCGCTGAGCAAGAAGTCGCCACTTAACGCGGAGAAAGTTTCGCTGAACAAGAAGCCGCCGTTAGCACAAGAAGATGTCGCTGAGCAAACAGCCGAGCAGGTCTTAGCACAAAAAAGTTCCGCTGAGCAAACCGAAAATTTCGCTGAGCAAATCGAAAATTTCGCTGAGCAAATCGAAAATCCGTCGAGTAAAACACAAAATTCCGTTAATCAATCAGAAATCATAAAAGTCCAAAACTTAACAAAATCATTTGATTCGCTAGAAGTTTTAAAAGACATAAGTTTTACAGTTCACGAAGGCGATGTTTTAGGAATTATTGGACCAAGTGGTAGCGGAAAATCCACATTGTTACGTTGCATTTGCCAACTCGAAAACCTAACAAATGGTTCAATTTCAATCTGCGGACAAAATATGGTAAAAAATGGCGTTTATGCAAGCAAAAAAGAATTGCACAAAATCGCACTAAACGTTGGCTTGGTTTTCCAAAACTTCAATCTCTTTCCGCATATGAGCGTTTTGCAAAATATTATGCAAGCCCAGCGTCTTGTTCTTAAAAAAAGCAAAGAAGAATCGGAAAATGTTGCAATGGAACTTCTAAAAAAAATGAATCTCGAGTCAAAAGCTCACGTTTATCCTTGCCAATTAAGTGGTGGTCAGCAACAGCGAGTAAGTATTGCCCGAGCCTTAGCTTTAAAGCCACAAGTTTTGTTTTTTGATGAACCAACTTCAGCCCTCGACCCAGAATTAACTGGCGAAATTTTGGCTGTAATTAAAGAACTTGCTCGCGAAAAAATGACAATGATTGTTGTTACTCACGAAATGTCTTTTGCCCGCGACATAAGCGACCATATAATTTTTATGGACGGTGGCGTGATTGTAGAGCAAGGAAATCCGCAAAACGTAATAAATAATCCTCAAAAAGAACGCACAAAGTCGTTTTTAAAGCGATTTAATCAAAATTGATTTTTTTGTTGGAGCATGTTTAAAAATTTACACTTGTTTTGTCATTACGAGCCGTAGGCGTGGCAAGTTGCTGTCAGTTGCAAAATCAAAATACTCACTTCTTGCAGTTTTATGAGTCTTCTATGCAAAACGCTTAACCCAAACAAAACCGCCCTTCGCTCGAAACTTCGTTGCGAGTTTTAGCCTCACTAGAAACTTCGTTGTGAATACGCTATCCGCTCATATCGGGCAAAAAAAACGACCGCAAGTCCGTAAAAAATTGTCATTCTAAGCAAAGCGAAAAATTTGTTATGCAAACATCGCAAAATTCTTTCTCGATAATCTGCCACTTAACACATCTAATATAAAATATTTCCAGTAAAACCTCAGATGGCGATACGGAAGTCGCCTGCGAGGTTGTAAGTAGCCTCGTTTATAACTCACAGAAGACAGTGAGAATTTTTACTAAGTAAAACTTCTCGCTGTTGACAGGAGACCAATATTTTGCCAAATTTTGCTTCCATGCAAAAATTTAAAGTTAAGAATTTTCTTCGCAAATTCTTAAAACATCTTCTTTTTTTAACTAATAAACGCGACATCCTTGTCGCTCTTTAGAAGATCATAACACTTTTTGCAGTAAGTAAATAAAACCGCCGTCCCAAGAGTAACAGTTTCTCTTTGTAAACAAAAAATTCTCTATAAAAACAAGTTGTCAATTTCAAAAATCAGAAAAACATAACTTTTCTTCACTAAGAAAAAAAATCTTGTAAAATTAAAAATCTGTTTTAATCAAAATATAGTTAAGAAAACAATCTTTAAAATAAAAAAAAGACTCTCTGCAAAACAGAAAGTCTTTTTTTACGGGATGT
>CAZLXK010000287.1:0-3179 GCA_964563305.1 uncultured Treponema sp. | reverse complement strand
TAGAAGCTGGTTCACTTCCGTTTGAAACTGATACTTTGCCATTTATGTTCTCCTAGAGGTGGTTGAGCCTGTCGAAACCACATAAAATCGTCATTTCGATAAGCTCAATGACCGTTTGTTCAAAATATTCTTAATTTTAAACCTATAAAAAATTTTCCCAATCGGCAAATTTTTATGTTGACTTTGCATAACTGGGGGGGGGTAAAATGTATAGTAATTTTACTAAACCTTGGAGGAAATATGAAAAACACAGTTTTTAAAATTTTTATTGTTGTTGCGGCTTTTGCTTTTATGCCTTGCATTGCAGAAACGCCAAACAAAACCGCATTGATAAAAGAAGAAGTTGACAGGCGCTTCACAGAGATTGAAGCAAAAATCAAGGAAAATCGAAATTCAAAACCCGATTATTCATCATATTATTCAGGACTGCCGATAGAACTCGAGCAAGTTTCTGATTTTTCAGTTCCTGATGTTGAATGGAACATTGTAGAAAAATATCCGGAAATCGACAACACAGGAAAAACTCTCGCTACAAAAATAATCCAGCAGGCGATTAATGATTTGAACAAAGCAGGTGGTGGCAGGCTCACTTTTCCAGCGGGAACTTACCAGACAGGGCCGATAAAGCTCAAAAGCAACATCGACTTTCATCTTGAAAAAGGCGCGCTGATTCAGTCAACTTGGGACAAAACTCAGTTTGGAACTTCCAAAGCAACTCCTCTGATTAAAGCGAACAAAGTACAAAATCTTATTATTTCCGGCGAAGGAACAATAGACGGCAACGGACTTTACTGGGCACCTCAAAGATATACTCGTTTAATAAAATACAAAGGAGAATCCGAAGCAAATAAAATTTGGAAAACTCTAAAAAAAGAAGGCTGGTATGAAGACACAAAGAAAAAAGTCTTGTACCCCTGGACAAACAATACAAAATATGCTGATTTGTACAAACAGAGCCTTTTCACTAGCAGCACTACCGGCTATTCAGAGCAAAGCAAGCTAAGATGGCGTATTTTCGATCTGACTGGATGCACAAATCTTAAGATCACAGGCGTTACTTTCCAAAACAGTCCAAAGATGCATATTAATCTGCATGAAACGGACAATCTGATTATTGACGGAATCACAATCAATACTGACGGTTGGACAGAAAACACAGACGCTCTTGACTTTGGGCGCGGAAACAGAATGTTGATTGTAAACTGCGATATAACTTCTGGCGATGACGGAATTGTTGTAAAAGGCGGAGATGCTCCTAAAAACCCTTCTAATAATCCTTCTCTCACGCAAAACGTTCTTGTAAGATACAACAGAACTTATTATTCGCATTGTGGATTTGGAGCTGGAAGCAGTATTGTCGGCGGAATGAAAAATATTGTCGTGGTTGACAACGCGTTTGAAAATTCCACGACAGGCGGATTTCTCATTAAAAATCCTGCTGGACGAGGAGGAGAAAGCCAGGAAGTCTATTTTTATGACAACGCGCTCCGGAACAACTTAAATACTTCGGGGAAATTCATCGCATTTAATGAATTGTATGAAGACGGTGGAGTTGACGGCTCTGCGACGGCTGGAGATGACAAATCAAAATATTTTCCAAATATCCACGATGTTCATTTTAAGAACATCATAGGATATGCAGAGGGAAAAAACGTCGAAATGATAAATTTTACAGGACTTAAGGACCACGAGCCGCACGACATTGATTTTGAAAACTGCCAGTTTGTGAGTCCGAAAGGAATTACAATCGACTATGCAAAAAATGTAAGTTTTAAGGACTGCGATTTCTTTGTTACCAAAAGCAACGCACAAGAAAAAACAGTCACACATTCTTCAAACATCACATTTACTTCATCCTCGATGAACGGCAAAAAAATGTAAAGAACTCTCCAATTTGTCATTGCCGGGCTTGCCCCGGCAAACTTTGTTTGCATCCCGCACAATTTTAAGTGCGGGATTTTTTTGTCTCAACTCTTGACATTAAATAAAAACAGATGTAAATTAATTCATATGAACAATCAATCATATGAATATAAATTGATTTGATTTCTTCGTCATGCTGAATTTGCTGACTTTCGTTGTCGTCAGCGCTTTGTTTCAGCATCTGCTCAAATAGATTCCGAGACAAGCTCGGAATGACAAAAAAGGAGAAAACTTATGGACGAAGCCGCAAAAACCAAACTTCTTGACTCGCTTCCAGACGAGGACACGCTCGCCGATATTAGCGAGCTTTTCAAGATATTCGGCGACTCAACAAGAATAAAAATCTTGTTCTGCCTTTTGGACGAATCGCTTTCTGTGAGCGAAATGGTCGAGATTCTCGGAATCCAGCAGTCGGCGATTTCCCACCAGCTCCGCATTTTAAAGGAAAACCACCTTGTAAAATACGAGCGCGCAGGAAAATGCAACGTCTACTCGCTTTCAGACGACCACGTTGTTTCAATTCTGCACATGGGACTGGAGCACATTTCAGAATGAAGAGAAAAAGTGTCATCCTGAACTTGTTTCACAACATGACGCAACGCAAACTGTCATTCTGAGCGCAGCGAAGAATCTAAACGCTACAGTCATTCTGAGTGTAACGAAGAATCTATTTTTGAGATGTTTCGCTTTGCTCAACATGACGATATAGACTTTTGGAGGAAATATGAAAATACAAACGAACGTTAGTTCAGAGCATGCTGAGTCTGAACAAAAAAATCACGAAGAACATCATCACAATCACGCAGACGGAATCAAATGCTCGTGCTGCCACGATGTCGATGACAATGACGACGATGACTGTTGTGATGATGATGAGGAAGAAGAAGAACATTCTCTCAAAAAAATTATTGCCGCCTCGGTTTTATTTGTGATTGGCCTTTTGACAGACCATTTTGACTTTTTTGCAAAAAACTTTGCGGTTCCGGAAACCGTCACAAAGGCGATGCCGTGGATTTCAGCCGCATTCTGCCTTGTGTCGTTCCTTCTTGTCGGACTTGACGTTATCAAAGGTGCGTTCAAGAACATTAGAAAAGGAAACATTTTCGGCGAGCAGTTTTTGATGTCTGTCGCGGCAATCGGAGCGATTTTCGTGGGCGAGTTCCCGGAAGCAGTCGCGGTTATGCTTTTCTATCAGATTGGCGAGTTCTTCCAGGATTACGCGGTTGACAAGTCGCGCGACTCAATTTCCGCTCTGA
>CAZLXK010000286.1:0-3185 GCA_964563305.1 uncultured Treponema sp. | reverse complement strand
AGTTTTGCCCGCTGCCAAAGTTCCAGACATCGCAATAACATCGCCATGTTTTAAAAGTTTCCCGATTTTTCGTCCTAATTCAATAGTTTCTTCTGAAGATTTTGTTAAAAAAGTCATAGTGATTATATTAAGGAAGTTTGCCTTCTTTGTCCATTTGTGCAATATATTCTTTTATGGATTTACTTAAAGGAATGATTGGATAATCTATTTCGCGTGGCAAAGGTTCTAAATCAATAGTTTTCATTCCTAAAGGATTTACTTCGATTGAAAATTTTATAGGAAATGTAATTCTTTGTGTCATAACTTCAATTACAATATTGGCTGTGTATCGATTTATGTAATAAATGTAGCCTTCTTCTTTTAGAATTGAATTAATTTCCAAAACCTTCATAATAAATTCAATTTTAACCTAAAAATCGATAAAAAACAACAAATAAATAAGTTTCCAAAAAAAATACTTAATTTTATCTTAAATGCTAAAAAAATTATTCTGTACTTTCTAAAAATTCTTTTACAGAATTTGAAATTTGCACAAGTCGTGGAGAAATTTCATATTCACATAAATCTCCAACTGTAACAAAATCTTTTGATTCATAAGCTTGATAAAGATCGTTTATAACTGGAGAAAAATCCTTAAAAAATTCGTTTATATTATTTTCGCCAATTAAAAATTTTGAATATCGTTCTGGAAAAAGGGAAGTTAAACTTATAATATGACAAAAAGAATCAAAATAATCAGCAAAATTTTTTATAAAAAGATCGGCTTCTTTATTTTTATTTGTTTGCAAAAGAACTGGAATTTCAAGTAAATTTTTTCCACTTTTGAAAAGCAATTCGCAAACTTTTTTAAGTGAATCATCAATGTCAAAAGTAGAAATCATTTGAACAGAAATTTTTGTATTTTCTTTTAATTCCTTTTTTGCTTCTTCATCAAATTCGTGTGCAGGAATAATTTTATCATCAACAGAAATTTCTGTAATTGTTGCAGAATTTTTTTCGGCTTCTATTTGCAAAGCTTTTAAAACTTCACCAACTGTTTTTTCATTTTCAAGTTTTATGTCAATTTTTTGATTGTTAATATAAAGTTCCATTTTTTTCTCCTTCAAAAGTCAAATAAAATCAAATCTAAAAAATCAAATAAAAATTTTTTAATCGAGATGACTTTATAAAATTATCGGAATTATTTTCTTGAACCTTGATTTACAAAATTATTTAGTGAATTTTGCTGACTTTCTAAACTATTTAAGGTTCCTTCCATATTTGCATATTTTGATTTTAGTTCTGCTTCTTTTTGATCTAATTGAGTTTGCAATCTAGTAATTTTTTCGTTACTTTGCTTAATGTTGCTTTCAAGAGCATTTGTTTTTGAAGCAATTATTCCGCCAGATTGAACCCAAGAAGTAAGTCGCTGATCCATTTGGTAAGCAAGTCCGTTATCTATAATAAGATCTCCGTCAGAATCGTAACCAAAAAGATTTTTTACATCGTTAAGATTATTTTTTAATGCTTCATCAAGTTTTTTTTCGTCAACTTCAAGATAACCGCGAAGTTGTGCCGCATTGTAACCTATAGTTCCGCTTCGAGCATTTGTGCTAATTCCGATTTGGCTTAACATTGTGATTTGTGAATCTTCATTTGGTCTGTAAGTTGCAGAACTAAGTCTTTGCAAAGCGGATTTTCCGTTGGTTAATGTAAAATCACCTTGAAACATTCCTAATTTTTCTGTGTAAGTTTCGCGTTCGTCGTCAGTAAGATAATCAAGTTCGCTTATAATTTCTGGTTTATTCGTAGTTAAGACGTTCATTTCAGCTAAAGTTTGATTATATTGTCCAATAAACGTAATAATTGCATCTTTTGCAGATTCTGTGTCGCTTTCAACTTTAATTGTTGCAGATTTGTCAGTTTTGTCGTGAAGATGAAGCGTTAAACTTGGAATTACGTCGTCAATATCGTTTGTTGCTCGCGTTAAAGTAATGCCTTCGTATTTTATTTTTGCGTCGCGAGCAGTTTCTACAGGATGCTTTGGAACAAATCCTAAACTTTTTGAAGCGTCGTAAGTTTGCGGAATCGAAACTGAAATTGTTTTGCCAGTATTTTCATTTCTTATAACAAGACTTTGTGCGTCAGGAAAATCTCTTAAAGAAAGCAAAACTTTAGTTTTTCCAGAATCATCGTCTTTTGAAAAATATTGAGAGTCAAGTTGAGTTTCGCTTCCGTCAGAATTTTTTATAAAAAAGATTTGATTGTCTTCAATTTCAACAGGAAGAGCTCTCTTAATATTTTGATTTTGTGCAATTTGAAGATTTGTTTCGCTTGGATTATTTGAAATGCTTACTCCCTTAAAATCAATTCCGCCAGTCGAAGGAAGTTGTGGACCTAAGTTTTCTTCGTTAATTTTTTTTGTTATATCTTCAGCACTTTTATTGCTTGAAAACTCAAATTCAATAATTTGAGAGTCATTTTGTAAATTTTCTCTTGAAATTGGAATTTCAATTCCGCCACGTTCTTTTACTTCAATAGAATCATTTGTAATATTTACCAAATTTTTTGAAATTCTTGGAAGAGAACCTTGTGAAAAAAGTTCATTTTGATTTTGAGAAATTGGAATTGTATATTTTGGATTTTCTTGTGGCGATTTTATATTTGAAGGCGAAAGATCTAATTTTTCAACTTCGGTTTTAACTGGATTTACCATGCCGATTTCTTTTGCAAAGTCTAAGGCATCATTTTCAAAAATAAGAGAATTTTCTTGACCAGTTTTTAAACTTTCGATTAAAAGTGATTTTTTTGATGCAGAAATATTTATTAAATTTGCTTTTACGATATTGTTTGATCTTTTATTTAAAGCGTTTACAAAATCAGTTAATTTTCCGCCTTTCCAATTAAACTCAAGCGTTTTATCGCCAGACTTAAAAGTATATTTTCCTGCTTTCACTTGATAATCTTTTTCAATAGTGTCGCTTAAAAATCTGTCTCCAGAAGCAACTTGTAGAACATCAATCTTAAAAGAACCAAATTCAGCGTCGCGAGCGGCATCAACTGTAATTGCATTTTCGTCTGAGGAAGAAGTTATTTTGTTACTAAAAGGATTTTCAAAAGAGTAAAGTGATTTTACTGTGTCGCGTAGAGTTGACATTTTTGATTTACTGAACGCCAAGCCGCTTGTTGATTTTGATAATTTTTAA
>CAZLXK010000285.1:0-3195 GCA_964563305.1 uncultured Treponema sp. | reverse complement strand
TGAAAAAAAACGCAATTTCTCGCGTGCAAGCAACGCTTTTCTCAACAAAACCGCCTACTTAGCATAGTAAATCGTCAGTTTTCCCATAGCGAAACATCGTCTTTGTTAAGTTGTAACAGATTGCCACTCCTTTGCATGTCGGCAGACATGTCCGTCCAGCAAAGACGACACAAAACCGCCAGTTTTCATAAGAAATTTAAAAACAAAAAAGGCTTCCTAAAAAATAGAAAGCCTCTTCTTTGCTAAGAAATAATTAAAAAATTAGCAAATCAAATTAGAACCAAATGCGGAAACCTGCGTTAAGTGGGAATGAAACCCAATTTGCAGTAAGACCAGCATTGTTGTTGTTAGCATAAATCCAGAACATTGGCTGATAAGCAACTTGAGCATAAAGTTCAAGGAATCCGTTAATTAAGAATACGTTTGTTCCCAAAAGTGCACGTGGACCAAATCCAAATCCGCCGTAACCATAACCATTGCCATCATTTGCAAGATTAATATTTGCTGCAAGACCAACTCCGTAGAAGTAGCCCCAAGTTCCACTAATCTTTGGATTTGCAATCCACCAATCTGCAGTAAGTCCAACATTAATAGCGTTTGTTGCAAAATATCCGTTTACTGCAAATACAGCAGGAACATTAGAAAGTTTAAATGTTAAAGCACCAGTTCCGCTTCCGCCAACGATGTATCCACCTTGAACACCAACGCCAGTTGTTGCAAAAGCACCAGTCGCACCTGCTACGAATAATGCTGCAATTACAGCCAAAATTCTCTTTTTCATAGAAAAATACCTCTAAAAAAAATTTTCTTGCTCACAAGAGCAACATTCCTTTCAATCAATAATTTTAAGGAATAATTTTAAACTAACACAATTATATATAAAATTCAAGTTTTTGTTATTTTTCAATAAACTGTCAATTAAATAAAAAAAAATGTACTCCCATCGAGAACACTTCTTTGAAAAAAGGCTTCCGCGTTCGCTTCGCTTACTTGTGCAGATTGTTTTTCAAAGAAGAACCTCGCTTCCGTACATTTTTTTTGTTCGTTTGCAAGTATCCAAAATTTTATAAAAAAATCATCAACAACAATTCTTGATTTTTTTTTTGAAAAGTGCAAAATTTATTTTACATCGCGTAGCTGCAAAACGGCATAAATCCAGTTGTTTTGTAGTTGCGCGATTTTTTTTTGGGAGGCAAATTTATTATGTCTGAAGAACTTTCAGAATCAAAATCAAAAACTCAAACTTTAAAATCATCAGAATTTCAGTCAGCAGAAATTCAATCATCACAATCAAAATCAGAAAATCAAACTCAAGTTTTAAAATCAGAAAATCAGAATCAAAATCAAAATCAGAATCAAGCGAACTCATTTTTAGTAAGTGAAAAAATCGGAAAACTTATGAAAATGTACTCAATTCCTTGCATTATTTCACTTTTAGTCGCGTCTCTTTATAACATAGTTGACCAAATTTTTATAGCAAACGCAAGTTATTTAGGTTCTTACGGAAACGCCGCGAACACTGTAGTTTTTCCGCTCACAGTTGTAGCTTTGTCTTTAGCCGTAATGATTGGAGATGGAACTTGTGCATTTGTAAGCATTTGTTTAGGAAGAAATGAAAAGGAAAACGCAAATCAGGCGGTAGGAAACGCAATCACACTTTCTGTAATCGTTGGAGTCGTAATCACAATCATTTATTTAATTTTCTTAAATCCAATCATTTCATTTTTTGGCGCAAGAGTAAACGAAGAAACTTTTAAGCAATCGCAAATCTACTTTTTTTGGATAACCGTCGGACTTCCATTTTACGTTTTTGGTCAAGCAATGAATCCAATAATTCGTTCTGACGGAAGCCCACGCTTTGCAATGATTAGCCAAGTTTCTGGAGCAATTTTAAACATCATCTTAGATCCAATTTTTATTTTTGCATTTAAGTGGGGAATGATGGGAGCCGCAATCGCCACAGTTGCCGGACAAATTTTAACCGCTGCTCTTGCAATTTACTATTTATGTCACACAAAAGCACTAAAATTAAGCCGCAAAAGCTTTAAGTTGCAAAATCAAATCATAAAAAAATCACTTTCGCTTGGAATAACATCATTTTTGTCGCAAATTTCGCTAGTTTGTGCAATGGCAGCAATCAATCAGATGATAAAAAAATATTCGCCAGGCTTTGCAATAAATGCTGCAAGAAACGAGCCAAATTATACGGCAGAACAGTTGACTCAAATTCCAATGGCAGTTGTTGGAATCGTAATGAAATTTTTCCAGATTGTAATTTCAGTTGCGGTTGGAATGGCGGCAGGTTGTATTCCAATCGTTGGCTATAACATCGGCTCAGGCAGAAAAGACAGAGCTAAAAAACTTTACGCATTGCTTTTATTTTTTGAAGCCGTGCTCGGAGCAGTTGCACTTGTAATTGTAGAAGTTTTTCCGGGAGCACTAATAAAAATTTTTGGAGCATCAAACGAAAGTCAAGTTTACACAGTTTTTGCAAAACAAGCGTTTAGAACTTATTTGTGTATGATGATTTTTGCCACAGTCAACAAGGGAAACTTTATTTACTTGCAAGCTTTGGGCAAAGCCTTTGCGTCAACAGCAATTTCTATGATTCGAGAAGTTGTTTTTGGCGTAGGATTTGCAATTTTACTTCCATTAATAAAAGTTTCTGGCAATAAAATGAATCCTTTGCCACACCAAATGGGACTTGACGGAATTTTGTGGTCAATGCCACTTTCTGATTTTTTAACCGCCGTAATTTCAGTTTTTGTAATAATTTACACATTCAAAGAATTATCGCAAGATTCAAATTCTGTCGCAAAATAAATTGCTAGTTATTGACGGTTGGTGAGCTTGTCAAACCATTTGGAGCGAATTTTGTTGATTGACTCTTAGCATTGTGGTTGAGGTTCTCGAAACCGTAACATTACTTTCGGTTATAAAATAAACCGCCCACTTCTTGTAGTTTTAGGAGCTTTGTTATGCTAACAGCCAGAACCAAACAAAACCCGTGTTCCGCACTTCGCTATACGCTCATCTTGGGCACAAACAATAATGGCTGTTTATAAAAGTTTGTTATCTTGAGCAAAGCGAAGAATCTGTCGCCAATAAAAAATCTCTTTGCCCAAGACTAAAGGTGCTCCATACGGGGCTAAGTCTTCTGCGAGGGGCGGGCTGCCTACCATTCGGTAGGCAGCC
>CAZLXK010000284.1:0-3223 GCA_964563305.1 uncultured Treponema sp. | reverse complement strand
TCCCGTGCTCCGACACGGGAATCGGCTGGATTTAAAAATCTTGTGTTGAGTCCCAAAGATTGCAGAATTTTGTCAATTTTTGTTGATTTCTTATTTTTTAGGACTGAAAATTCTGTAATTCATCCAAGGAAAAATTGCATCTTTTTTTTCAAGACTTGTTAGCCATTCTGTAGAAACTGTATTGCTCGCCAAAGCATCAAAAACTTTAGTAAAATTCAAAATTTCACTTTTAAAACTTTCTGCGACAAAATCAGGAATTTTCTGATCGTGAATCATCATTGGCCATTCGCCACTTTGTGCTAACAAAAGTTCTTTCGCACCAAGATTTAAAAGTCTTGCTTTTAGGCTAGTTTCGTTTGGAAATTTTTCTGCCAAATAAACCATTCTTTTAGAAGCTTTTTGAATATAACGGAACATCCAACTGTTTGAATTGTCAAGCAAATCTTCGCCGTAGCCCAATCCGTTTGAAGAACAAGGATAAGGATCGATTTTTGGAAGAGAAAATTGATTTTCTAGCAAGTTGTTGCAAGAAACTAAAGATAAATCATTTTTTTCACAAGTAATTCTGATTAAATTTTCAAGCCACAAAATTCCTTCGTACCAAGATTGACCTAAAATTTGCAAAGGAATTGTGCAAACTAAACAAGGCGATTTTCCGCTCATCATTTCTTGAGCTTTAGAAAGTTGAACAAATTTTACTTCATAAAAAGTTTGTGCATCTTTTTTAGATTGTTCGCTGGCTTTTTCAAAATCATAAATTTCACAAGATTCTTCTTCATCATCACCAAGAGCAAAATATTTGTAAATAGTTTGAACGCGTTTTGCCGAAGATTCTAAAAAATCACCTAATTCTTTAGAATTTAGTTCAAAACCAATATCGTGATTTTGTGAACGATAAATTTTATTTTTGCAAAATCCATCTTCGCCATAAATTTCTTTTGAAGCATTTGGATCTGCGGCAAAAAGAACCAAAGAATTATTGCAACGAACTGGCGAAAAAATTCCAGTTTCTTGATATTTTTCACAAAACAAAAGTGATTTTGCATCTAAAATCGTGTAATTTATTCCATAAGAACGCAAAATTTTGTCTAAAGGTTTTGAATATCCGCAATAAGGAAGCATAAAACCTTCGCCCGCATCATCAAAATAATATTTTTGCGAATAAAGTCCAGTTTCAATTTGAGCATTTAAAACTTCAGGAATGTGCGAATAAAATGGAAGATAAGCGTAAGTTGCCGCAGTTGGAATAATTTCCAAAATTCCTTTTTTTGCAAAAAGTTTAAATGCTTTAATCAAATTATATTCGTAAGTTTCTGTAAAATCGATTTTTGTTTGAATTGCATCATTTAAATATTTTTGACTTAAAGTTTCAAATTCTGTTCCACGATTTCGCTCAAGTTCAGATTTTCCTAAATTTATAATTTTGTCCAAATAATCAACATATTGTCTTTGAATTATTGGATCAGTTAAAAGCGAACATAAAGGCGAAGAAATAACAAATCCTAACTTAAAATCAAAACTTTCGCTAGAAAGTCGTGCAAGCATATTTAAAAAAGGAATGTACGTATTCGTAATTGCAGAAAATAAAATATCGTTTTGTTCAGAAAAGTCAGAATTCTCGTTAATGTTTCGAATGTAAGGTTGATTTGCTTCTACAATTAAAACCAAATTCTTAGACATAAAAACTCCTAAAATTCAATCTTTGCTTTTTTTTATATTTTGGAACACATTTTTCTGTGCTAACCGTGCTTCGCTGGAAGCTTTGTTGCGAGTAGCGTGGTGCCATTTTCACTTCATTTTTCCGCTCTCGCTCCAGAACTTCGCTTCGCTCAGCCACTACAGCACGGGCTATGTATTTTTTATTGGCGAAAAAATTTACTAGTTAAGTGCAAATCGCCAATTTTTGCGAGCAAGTGGCAGTTTGCTTATCAAAGTGCAAATTCTCGCAGTAAACTGTTAGTCCGCGACGAAAACCGCCAGTTTCGCCACAAAACCGTCAGTCAACTAAGTAAACTGCCGCTTTACGCGAGGAACCGCCAGCCCGCTAAGCAAACCGTCGCTTCACGCGAGAAGTGCCAGTCAACTAAGAAAGCGTCACTCCGCAACAAGAACCGCGAGTTTTCGCGAGAAAGCGTCAGTTCTCTGACGAAACCGTCAGTCCGCAAAACCAAACATCAATCAAATAGAAAAATCATTGAGCATGATTTAAATAATAATCATGAAGAATGGTTTTTAATCCAGAAAGATTAACTAAAGGCGGAAAATTTAACTTCATTCCGGGTTTCATATTTTTAATTTCTTCGTTAACAGAAGGAATTTGAATGCGTCGTGTGCTTGCAAGAATTTTAGGTTCTTCAGTTTCAAAAGAAGCAACCAAAGTTACGTTAAGAACTTTTTTATCTTTTGGAATAAGAACGTATTGCTCTCGAGTTTCTAAATTGATTTTAATTTCAATAGAATCTAAAGGTTTGTCGTCTTCGTCCAAAGAATCATAAAAAGCAATGTGCAAAAAAAGATTTTTAAAGTTGTCGTTAAATTTTAACTTAGCAAAATCCGCTTCAGAAATATCCCAAAAAACAAAAATCCACTCAGGATTTCGCATTGTAAGATTGATTTCTGTGTCATTATAAGAAAGCGGAAGTTCATTAGGAAGATCGTTTTCAGTTTCGTCAATTTTAACATCTTCTTTTTCAGCCAAATTAAAATTATTAAAAAGTTCCTCAGAAGTTTCTAAAAGTTCTTCTATTATAAAACGCCGATTCAAATTGTCAGGAATTTCAATTCCATATTCGTCCGCTAAACTAATCAAATCTGAGGTTGACATAGATTCGAGTTCTTGTTTTGACAAAACTTTATTTTCCATAATTCATAGAATATTCCTAAAAAAAAAATATATTGTCAATAAGTAGAGATTTTAATTTGATTGTTTTTGATTGGAGCAAATTTTTTAATAAAAAAAATAATTTCTAATGCTAATAAATAGCCATAAAACAAAACCGCCCTTGCGCACTTCGCTATCCGCTCATCTCGGACAAAAAAAAACGATTGTCAGTCTGTAAAAAAACTTGTCATCTTGAGCGAAGCGAAGAATTTGTCAATAATAAAACTCACATTTTTGCCCGAGACTAAAGGTGCTACACGGCGGGCTAGGCTTTGTTATTAGAAAACAAGAAAACTAAAAAAGCGAAAATTCAAAACATAAGAAAAATCAAGACAAGAAAAA
>CAZLXK010000283.1:0-3262 GCA_964563305.1 uncultured Treponema sp. | reverse complement strand
CCACTTATGCCGACAAAACCGCCAGTTTCACTACACCAGCGACAACTTTCGCGACATCAGCGTCAGCGAAAAATCAGCGACAACTTTGGCTTGAAGAACTTTATAAAATCTTCGAGCAAACAAAAAGTTTTGAATGTGGCAGACCAGCGAACGCTAAAAAAACAAATCCTCGACTTTTCATAAAAGAACTTCCGCAAATAGCAGCAAAGGTCGGAATAAGCGAAAATCAAATTTTAGTTACAACCGACGTTGGTCAGCATCAAATGTGGACGGCACAATATTATCCAGTTGAACATTCCCGCCAATTTTTAACAAGCGGATCTTTAGGAACTATGGGATTTGGTTTGCCAACTGCGATTGGTGCGGCTTTAGCGAATCCTTCTAAGCGAATAATTTGTATTACAGGCGACGGGAGCATTTTAATGAACATTCAAGAACTTGCAACTTTGCACGAATTAAATTTGAACGTAACAATTATTATGCTTCAAAACGGAACTCTCGGAATGGTTCGCCAGCAACAAGAATATTTGTTTGAAAAAAATTACAGCGCAAGTATTTTTGAAAAACTTCCAGATTATTTGGGAATTGCAAAAGGTTTTCATATTGACGCAATTGACGCAAATTCTGATTCTGAATGGTACAAAAAAGCGTTTTCAGCGGGTCCGCATTTTGTAAAACTTGAAATTGAAATGAACGAAAATGTTTTGCCATTTGTTCCCGGCGGAAAAGCAAATATTGACGCAATTTTAAATTAAGCAATGACGGTTGGTGAGCCTGTCGAATCATTTGAGCGAGTTCTTCTGTTCATTGTTTTATCTTGAAAAGCAAAGTTCTCGCCCCAAACATTTCCCGCAAACGAAGTTTGATCACTTTTCGTGGTTCCGTTATCACTTCATTGCTTTGTAAGTCGCCTACGGCTCGCCACTACAATCGGGGCTAAATCGTTTTAATTTTTGCAAAGTGAAAATTTTCGTAATAGACACGATGTCAAGAAAAATAACTAAATATTTTACAACGAAAACCTTTTCTAGTGTTAAAATAAACTCAGATTTTCTTGAAGAAGCGAATCTTTTATAAAAAAATCAGCGGAAAAAAGGAAAAGTTTATGAATCAAAATTACAGTTTTAAAAATCTAAATCTTGGAGTTTGTTATTATCCAGAACATTGGGCAAAAAATTTGTGGCAAGAAGATTTGCAAAGAATGAAAAAATCAGGAATTAACACAATCAGAATTGCAGAATTTGCTTGGAACAAAATCGAAGTAAAAGAAAATCATTTTGACTTTAGCTTTTTTGACGAATTTTTGGACTTGTGCGAAAAAGAAAATATTTCTGTAATTTTTGGAACTCCAACTGCAACTCCGCCGGCTTGGTTAAGTGAAAAATATCCAGAAATCTTAAATTGTAGAATCGACGGAGCAAGATACAATCACGGACTTCGCCGACATTACAATTATAATTCAAAAAAATATCAATATTTTGCAAAAAGAATTATCACAAAAATTATGCAACATTACGGCAAGCGAAAATGCATAATCGGTTATCAAATTGACAACGAAATTAACTGCGAAACCGCCGACTTTTTTTCACCAAGCGACGACAAAGCTTTTCGCAAATTCTTAAAAGAAAAATATAAAACTCTTGATTCCTTAAACGAACATTGGGGCGCAGTTTTTTGGAACCAAACTTACACTTCGTGGAAACAAGTTCATCTTCCGCGCTTAACAGTTCAAGGTGAAACGAACCCTCATCAAAAACTCGATTATTTTAGATTTGTTTCTCAAAGTGCAATAAATTTTTGTAAAATGCAAAGCGAAATAATCCGCAAATACAAAGATGTAAATGCTTTTATTACAACAAACGGAATGTTTTCAAATTTGGATAATCACAAAATGATGAATGAATGTCTCGATGTTTACACTTACGATTCTTATCCAAACTTTGCGTTTTGCTTGGATCAAAATCCTACAACTTCAAAAGATTTAAATGACAGAATGTGGAGCAGAAATTTGTCTGAAACTCGTTCTATTTGCAGAAATTTCGGAATTATGGAACAACAAAGTGGAGCAAACGGTTGGAATTTTAGAATGGAAGCGATTTCTCCAAAGCCAGGACAGATTTCTTTGTGGGCAACTCAAAGTTTGGCTCACGGTGCGGATTTTATAAGTTTTTTTAGATGGCGAACTTGCACTTTTGGAACAGAAATGTATTGGCACGGAATTTTAGATTATGACAATCTTGACAACAGAAAACTTGACGAAATTACAAAATTTAGCGAGCGAATTAAAAAAGCACAAAATCTAATCGGAACAGATTATAAAGCAAAAGTTGCGCTTCTTCGCGATTATGACAATATTTTTGATTCTCAAGTTGATGTTTGGCATTCTCGATGTTCTAAATCTAGCGAAAAAGAAATTTTTATTGCTTGTCAAATAAATCACACGCCACTAGATTACGTTTATATAAATGATGATTTTACAAGTGAAGATTTAAATAATTACAAAGTGATTTTTTATCCGCATCCTGAAATTACGAGCGAAAAAATTGTTCAAAAACTTTCTGATTATGTTGAACGCGGCGGAATTTTGATTTTAGGAGCACGTTCTGGGCAAAAATCTCTTGACGGAAAATCTTGTATGACGCAAATGCCGGGACTTTTTTCAAAAATTACAAAAACTAAGGTTCAAGATTTTACTTTTGTTGCTGATTTTGAACAAAAATCTACAATGCTTTGGGACGGAAAATCGCTTGAAACTGGAATTTTTAATGATATTTTAACTTGCTCAAGCGAGAATTCTTCTAGTAAAGTTTTGGCTTTTTATAATACAAATTATTACGACACAAAACCGTCCCTAATTGAAACTTCGCTTGGAATGGGAAAAGTTTTGCATTTTGGAGGAACTTTTACTCGCGAAAATGTTAAAGCGTTTTTGAAATATACAAATCAAATTGAACCTTTAAGCGAAAAAATTTCAGTTCCTGAATGTGTGGAACTTGCTTGCCGAAGTGGAAAAACTGGCAGTTTTATTTTTGTCTTAAATTATTCATCTCAAAGTTGCGAAATTGAACTAAAGTGCGAAATGCTTGACCTTGATACAAATCAAAAACTTAAAGGCAAAATTATGATGAACGCTTACGAAACTAAAATCTTATGTGAATAAGATTACAGAAGACTTAGCCCCGATCATAGTGGCGGCAAAGCCGTTCTAAAATTGCACTGGTTTCCGATTGCTGAACTCACAACGAAGTTTCTAGTGGCGAAG
>CAZLXK010000282.1:0-3270 GCA_964563305.1 uncultured Treponema sp. | reverse complement strand
ACTTTCATTTACACATCTCCTTTGTGATTGCTGTAATTGAATCAAGAGTTTCTTTCCTTGCCTGAATTGATTTATCTTGAATTGATTTTTTTAAGATTTGAGCTTTTACAAAAGCCGTGTCAGTTGGAACTGTAAGAAATTGTGTGTCGTCAAAACTTTTCATAAAATTTTCTGCAAAAAGTGATTGAAATTTCATTCGCTTATCTTGCTGATTCAAAATCACAAATGAAATTTTTTCGAGCAAATCTGAACAGCGAATTTCTTTTGTTGTGGTGATTAAATTTTCGATTAAAGTTTGAAATCCGTCTGCGGAAAATTGATCGAGTTTTAAAACAGGAACAATTTTGTCTGCACAAGTTGCAATTCCTTTTTCAAAATCACCAAAAGCTGGACTTGTGTCAAAAACTACAAAATCAAAAGTGGAAAGTTTTGGGAAAATTTTGTCTAAAAAAGCGTAATAATTTCTTGTACTCGAAGCGTAACTTTGTAAACTTCCGTTTATTGCAAAAGTTGGAATTATGTAAAGATTTTCTGAAATTTCTGATTTGATTAAACAAGTTTCAACTTCTGATTTGTCTTCGAGAATGTCCGCAAGTTCGTATTTAAAATTTTTTGCAAGCCAAGCACTTGAGTTCCCTTGAGGATCGCAGTCGATTATAAGAGTTTTAAAACCTTGCTGAGCTAAACTGATTGCACAAGTTACGCTGATTGAAGTTTTTCCAGTTCCGCCTTTTCGATTTAAAAATACAAATGATTTCATGTTTTCTGATTTTCCTTTTTTGAACTTTAAAAATTTGATTTTTTAACGAATTACTATTTTACTAGTATAATATAAAAAATACTATAAAATCAACTATTAAAATATAAAAAATACTATTCAAAATACGCTTAAAAATACTAGTATAAAAAATATTATACGCTTAAAAATACTAGTATAATATTAAAATAGTATAAAAATTTAAAATTAGAGCATTTTTGTTTTAAGTTTGTAATTGATGTTGATTTATTTTAAATCTTGCGTAATTTTAATTTTATGATTTCGATGTTGTTGCTCGAAACTTCGTTGCAAGTTCAACCAACGCATTTTATTTTTTTTGAAATTTGCTAAAATTAAAAAATGGACAAAGCAGAATTACATAACTCAATTTTAGAAAATTCTCAATTTACTTTTGCTCGAAGTGGAGGTTCTGGTGGGCAAAATGTAAACAAAGTTAATACAAAAGTTCATCTTGTTTTAAAGATAGATTTGCTTCGTGGAATTTCTCAAGAGGAAAAAAATCTTTTGGTCAAAAAACTTTCTTCAAATATTAATAAAGAAAATTGTATTTTTATTGATGTTGACACTGAACGTTACCAAGAAAGAAACAGAGAATTAGCACTTGAGCGAATTGAAACGAAAATCTTAAATGCTATAAAAATTCCTAAAAAACGCAAAAAAACTAAAGTTCCGAATACTGAAAATGAACCACGCTTGAAGCAAAAAAAATTAAAATCTCAACTGAAAAAAATGCGTGCAAAAAATTTTTATTGATTTTTAAGATGTTTTCTTATTTTAGAAAATGTCTTGACTTTCTTGTCGCCATTCTTCTACAAGTACGCAAAAATTAAACCAACTTAGCCCCGATTGTAGCGATTGCCACAAGGCAAGTGCAAAGCACCGAAGCGAAAGCGTAGTCGCGAAAAGCGGGCTTTGTTTAGGATGGCCGGTTTGCACAGAAAGAGCTTGAAACTGCAAGAAGCGACGGTTTTGTTTTGCAAGTGTTAATTGATTGCTTCGTCGCTTCGCTTTTCGCAATGATGCGATAAGACGTGAATAACAGAATTCGCTCCAAATCAAAAATAAAAATCATTTTAACTTTTTAAAAAGTTTTTTTATAAGACCAATTTTGCCAAAAAGCAACCAGTAGAGTAGGGCAAGAATCGCTAAAATTGGAATTCCACAAATAATTACGTACAAAAGGATTGTTAAAAATGTCGCGAAAAAAGTTTTTAGTGAATGTAGAAAATTTGTGAAATTTTCGCTGAAAGTTGGTTCGCGGATTTCTGACTTGTAATCTGGAAGTCGAAGATAAATGTTTATAGTAGAAAATTCAATTTGATTTGAAAGTCGGCGCATTTGGCCTTCCATTGATTCAAGTTCGCTTGTAACGTTGTTGAGTTCTTTTTCGATTTTTAAAATGTCAGTTAAATTTGTGGCTTGTCTTAAATAATTTTGAAGGTTTGATTGGAGGATTCTTTTTGTGGAAAGGCGAGTTTGTAAATCGTAAAATCGTTCTGTTACGTCTTGCGTTGAAATATTTTTACTTTTTAAGATTCCAAAATTTCCGGCTTCTTCCATTGCAGAATCGAATTTTTGTGAAGGAATTTTTATTGTAAAGTTTAGCGAGCGTTCATTTCGATTTGAAGAACTTATGTAGCCACCGTAAGATTCGCACCAATTTTCTATTGTTTGTTCTAAATTATCAAGATTTTCTACTTGAAGCGTGAGATCTCCATTTTTTATTAGTTTGCGTTCAAAAGTTTCGCTATTTTCGTTTGATTCGGTAAAATCTTCAAAAACGCCGGCGTCGCTAGAAAAATCGTTTGTTGCAATGTCGGCAGAGGCGGCTTTTGCCATCATCATTCTTGGAGCGGCAACGGCACTTTCTGCAACTCCGTAAGATTCGTCAAAATCTTCTGTGTAAAAATCTGTGGCGGAAGAAGTTGAAACTGAAGATTTTGAGCAACTTGCTAAATTTGTTAAGGCAAAAAAGCTTGCACTTAAAATTGTTAAAATTGTGGCGAAATAAAGTAAGTTTTGATTTTTTGATTTTTTTACGTTAAGTTTCATTTTTTTCTCCTTTGATGTTTGTTTATGAGTTGGGCTTGGTTAACCTAAAGATTTTTATTTGGCTTAACCAGCGTATTTTTTTGCTCTAAGACTTAACATTATTATTATGAATATGGATTTTTGTGAATTCAAGGTTTTTGCATAAGAAAATTGTAAGAAAAAAATTAGAATTTAAAGTAGGGTAGAGCTTTTTTTTCTTTAGAGAATATTTTGTAAGTAAAAGGGCGGCGGCTTTGCTTCGAGGACTTAGCCCGCCGTGTAAGCCCTTTAGTCTCGAGCAAAATTATGACTTCCTGTCGATTACGAGAATTTTTTTTGTAAAAATTTTCAAATTCTTATGACATTTAAGTTGACATGCTTTTAAAAGTGTAGCGTAGCATCAAGCAAACTTCGTTGCAAATACTTTGTCGCTATCTTTTTGCTTACAGAAAGTTCTTTGT
>CAZLXK010000281.1:0-3276 GCA_964563305.1 uncultured Treponema sp. | reverse complement strand
GTGCGACTGGAATGTGCAATCTTTCGGGAGAGGAAATTTCAAAAATGCTCACGCAAGATTTTAAGGCGATGATGATGCTTTTGAAATCAGAAAACGGAAATACAAAATGATGAAAAAACTTTATTTTATATCGATTATGCTGATTTTGTGTATTGCGATTTTTAGTTGCGATTTTAATAGTTCGTTTAGCGAATTTGAAGGAAACGTAAGTTCGTCAGAAGACAGCTTTTTTATGAATTATGAAATTTTTAATCAGCAAAAAAGTGGATTTTTAAATTTGTCGCAAGGAGATTCGATTTCAGTTTTGATTAGCAATTCAAAAGGCGCAGTTGATGTAAAAGTTGGTCTTGATGAAGAAAAATCGATTTATGAAGGAAAAAATCTTACAAATATAAAATTTACTTTAAATATTTCAGAAAGCGGAATTTATAAAATTGATGTGATTGGACATAAAGCTTGCGGAAATGTGAAATTTGAAAAACTTAAAACTAGTGTACGATCAGAAATTAAAAAATCAGAAAATCAAAATAGTTTTTAGGAGAACTTATGAGTAAATACGAGCCACTTTGGAATTATATCAGCAAATGTGGAAAGGAAAATGTTACGCTGAGTTTTGAAGAAATTGGCAAAATTGCTGGTTTTCCGTTTGATCATTCTTTTTTGAAATATAAAAAGGAACTTTCAGAATTTGGCTGGGAAGTTGTAAAAATTTCACTGCAAAATCAAACTGTTTTGTTTGGAAAGTTGTTGTATAAAAATCAAGATGGAATTTTTGCTTTTTGACTTGATTTTAAATGCGAAAAAAATTATCCAGTTTTATTTAAAATGGATTTTAAAGATGGAAACATTTTACACAAGTGACAGAAACGAATGGCGGAACTGGTGTCAATAACTTTTTAATAAAGTTGTAAAAGAAAGGCTAAGCTAGATGCATAATCCATTTGCAAAACCTGAAACAGCAATATCAATCGATATTCTTATACGCGATATTCTTTGGAATGAACTTCCAGACAGTTGTTTTAAGGACGTTGACATTTATAGAAAGAAAATATTTGATTACATTCAAAGCCAATACAATGTGGCGTAAATATGAGTAAACTAACTTTTAAGAAAGTACGCGAAATCTTGGGAAAGATTTTTTTGATACAAAAGAGGCAGTTTCAAAAGTCGCAAAATGTTATTGCCGTACAAGCCCGATAATGACACATTAATTACTTTTAAAACAAACTCCTTAGTATAAGCAATCAACAAAAAGGGGAACTTTATGATTCAAATATTCGGAACTTTAAAAAACTTTGATGTAAAAACTGCTCAGCGTTGGTTTTCTGAACGACGAATTCCGTTTCAATTCATTGATCTAAAAGAAAAAGAAATGAGTCGCGGTGAATTTGAAAGTGTTGTGGAATCAATTGCAAAAATGACTGGAAGTAAATCAAATGCTGTTGACGCTTTAATCGACAAAAAATCAAAAGATTACGCAAGCATTGCTTATCTTGATGAAAGTGAAAAATCCGAAAAACTTTTTGAAAATCAACTTAAATTTATAAAACAACCAATTTGTCGCAACGGAAAAACTTCGGCAACTGTAGGTCTTGCTAAAGAAACTTGGGAAGGCTGGAAATAATATTTTGTGTCAAACCGCCAGTTTTTTTTGCGTGACTGCTAATTGAAATTCGCTCCAAAATCAAAAAAATCACTATAACAAAAACTTATACTGAACATAAAAAACTTGTATTGTACAAAATTTCTTCGCAACTTTATATTTTAATCAGAATCAAAAGTCAAAAAATAAAAACTAAATAAAACAAGGCAAAATTTAATGCCAAAAGCGAGGTAATTTATGGACAATTTTATGTTTTTTGCACCAACAAGAGTTTTGTTTGGAAACGGTCAGTTAAATCATTTGCACGAACAAAAACTTCCGGGCAAAAAGGCGATGATTGTAATTTCAAATGGAAAATCTACTCGGGCGAACGGTTATCTTGATCGAACGCAAGCGGAACTTAAAGCGGCTGGAGTTGAGTCCGTTGTGTTTGACAAAGTTGCGGCAAATCCGCTAAAAGCTGTGGTTGAAGAAGGCGCAAGGTTTGCTCGCGAAAATAACTGCGATTTTGTTGTTGCGTTAGGTGGCGGTTCGGTTATGGACGCTGCAAAAAATATGGCGATGCTTTCTCTTCAAGATTCAAATGATTTGTGGGATTACGTTGGCGGTGCGACTGGAAAAATGAAACCGCTTGATCACGAAGTTCTTCCTTGGATTGCGATTACAACTACCGCTGGAACTGGAAGCGAAGTTGATTCTGCTGGCGTTATTACAAATCCTGAAACTAACGAAAAAATTGGTTGTGGCGGTTATGATTCAATGTTTGCAAGTCTTGCGATTGTTGATCCTGAACTTATGGCTTCTGTTCCGCCAAAATTTACAGCTTATCAAGGATTCGATGCACTTTTTCATTCACTTGAAGGTTATATTTCAAATCGGTCAAATAAATTTTCTGATATGGTTCAGCGTGCAGCGATTGAAAATGTAGGAAAATATCTTGCTCGGGCTGTAAAAGATGGAAGCGACAAAGAAGCTCGCGAAGGAATGGCTTTTGCAAATACAATGTCTGGTTATTCTATGGACACAAGTGCTTGTACAAGTGAACATTCAATCGAACACGCGATGAGTGCTTATCATCCAAGTCTTCCGCACGGAGCAGGACTTATTATGATTAGCAAGGAATTTTTTAGCACTTTTGTGAATAAACATTGTTGTGACCAACGTTTTATTGATATGGCACGCTTTTTGGGGAAAACTGACGCTTCAAAGCCAGAAGATTTTATTACTGCTCTTGTTGATTTGCAGAAAGCTTGCGGAGTTGACAATCTTAAAATGAGCGATTACGGAATTAAAAAAGAAGAAGCAATGACTATCGCAAAAAATGCTCGTGCAACAATGGGACGCTTGATGATGTGTGATCCAGTTCCGCTTACAGACGAAGAAGTTGCAGGAATTGTTGAACGAAGCTGGAAGTAAAATTTTAGTTTTTTATGTTGTCATTCAAGGCACACACTTGAATTTGAAAATTGAATATTTTAAGGAGAAAAATTATGGAAAACAAAGTTAATTATGTAACATTGAACAACGGCGTAAAAATGCCACAACAAGGATTCGGAGTTTTTCAGGTTCCGGATGGAAATGTTACTGAGCAGGCAGTTTATGATGCGATTTCTGTCGGCTACCGCTTGATTGACACGGCGGCGGCTTATCAGAACGAAGATTCAGTCGGAAAG
>CAZLXK010000280.1:0-3306 GCA_964563305.1 uncultured Treponema sp. | reverse complement strand
CAGTTCCATCAAAAATAACGCCTTCCATAGAATCAGCACGAAGATTTTTTGATTTATTTTCCGCAAGAACCCATTTTATTGAATCTACTACATTGCTTTTTCCGCAACCATTTGGTCCTAAAAGAGCAGTAACTCCTTCTGCAAAATTTATAAGTGTGCGGTCAGCAAATGATTTAAAACCATAAATTTCAAGGCTTTTTAGAAACACGTTTTTATCCCCTTAATAAAAGTCTACAGATTGTAGCAAAAAAGCCACCGTTTAACAATAGATTTTGATTTTCTTGGCACAATGAAACTTTAAGTTTTATCATTTAAATAAAATTTAATTTTCCTTTGTTTCCAAATCTTCTGGACTGCAAATTTTTCCTTTATAAATGATTTTTGGATAAACAATAATTTTTAAACGCTTTTCTAACTGACTGTATTTTTTCATTTCATATTCATCACCAATCACACAATTTATTCCTTTAGAACCCGCTCTTGCAGTTCGTCCAGCACGATGAATAAAAAAATCATCATTTTCAGGCAAATCTAATTGCACAACATAATTTATATTGTTTATATCAAGTCCGCGAGAAGATAAATCGCTCGTTACAAGAATTTTAGTTTTTCCGCTCTTAAAACGATCAATACTAGTTTTTCGCTCTTTTTTATCAAGTTTTGAACTCAAACCTTCACATTCAATTTTTTTGTAACGAAGTTTTGAAACAATATTCCCAATCTGACTAGAATCTTTTGTAAAAACAATCATTTTTGAAAAATCAACTGCATTTATAAAACTTCGCAAAGTATCGATTTTGTTTCGCTGTTCCGCCCAAATTGCCCAATGCGTAATGCGTTTCTTTAGAACATCTTCTTGTGGCAAACTTAAAAATTGAATTTTCTGATTTTCGTTGAAAGTTTCATCTTTTTTTATTCCATTTCTCGCGTTTTCTAAAGTTTTTCTTGTAAAATCGCTTACAGTTGCAGAATTTCCAATCAACTGAATTTTTTTTGGCAAACGTTCAAGTAAATTTATAGTTTCTTCTCGCATTTCTTTGCTCAAAAGTCTGTCGGCTTCGTCTAAAACTAAAGTTTCTATGCTTTCAGTTTTTAATTTTTTTATGTGAATCAATTCCAAAAGTCTTGAACTTCCGCCTACAACAATTGTTGGTTTCTCTTTTAAAGTTTCAATTTGTCGAGCGATTGGCGAACCTCCAATGCAAAGTGCGACTTTTAAAGAACTTATCGCTTGAATTTGAGATTTTATTTGCGAAGAAAGTTCGTAAGTTGGGCAAACAATCATAAGTTTTACTTCTTTTTTTAGATTTTCTTCGGATTCAAGTTTTTGCAAAATTGGAAGAAGATAAGCAAAAGTTTTTCCGGTTCCAGTTTCACTTTGAAACATTATATTTTTGTTTTGTTCAATCAGCGGAATTACTTGTTCTTGAACGGCACTTGGACTTTTTATATTCTGCGTTTCTAATTTTTCGATAAATTTTTTGTTTATTCCTAATTCTTCGAAAGTTTTATTCATAAGCAAAATATAGCATATTTCAGCAATTTTGTGATATATTAAAGTTTATGAAAATCGGAATTGATACTTTTGGTTGTGATCACGGAAAAAGTGGTTTAGGTTCATATTTATATTCTTTTATCCAAAATCTTCCTGAATCTCAAAATCTTGAATTTGAATTGTTTGGTTCTGAAATTGATAAATTTACATATCTTGGTGACAATAGTTCTTTAAAATATAAAAGTGTTGGAATTCCTGATGCTTTAAATGCTGAACGATTTTGGCATACTTTTTGTGCGAAAAATTTTATTAAAAAAAATGCTTATGACGCTGTAATTTATCCAGCGGCTGCTCGAATGTTGCCTAAAAAATTTAATATTCCAGGAATTTGTATTATAAATGATGTTGTAAGTTCAATTTTAAGACGAAAAGATGATTTGTGGACAAAAATGTTTCTAAAAAAAAGTCTTTCGAATGTTGATTGTATAATTGCTTCTTCGGATTTTATAAAAAATGATTTAATTAACTGCGGAATTAAAACAAAACGAATTGAAGTAATTTATAATGGAATTGACCATTCACTTTTTTATAACACAAAAGAATTTAATTCTGATGCAGAATATGTAAACATAAAACCTTTCGCAATAAAGCGACCTTACATAATTTATGCTAGCAGAATGCAAAATGAAGATAAAAAACACATCGAACTTATAAAAGCGTTTGAAATTTTTAAAGAAAAAACTAAATTTCCGCATCGACTTGTAATTGCTGGAAGTGAAGGTCCTTTTAGCGACATAATTCACCGAACAGCGTATTCTTCAAATTGGGCGAGCGACATTTTTATTACGGGATATTTTCCTCACGAAAATTTTCCACAACTTTATGCTAATGCAAGTGCTTGCGTTTTTCCGTCTGTAAATGAAGGAGTTGGACTTCCGGTTCTTGAAGCTTTGGCGACTGGACTTCCGGTTACTTGTTCAAATGAAGGTGCATTAAAAGAAGTAACTGGCGGCAACGCTTTATTTTTTGATAGCAATAATGTTGAAGAAATTGCGACTTGTATTGAAAAAATAATTTCTGATGAAACTTTACGTGAAAAATTAAAAAATGCAGGCATTGAATGGACAAAACGTTACACTTGGGAAAAAACAGTTTCTTCTGTTCTAAAAATTACGCAAGATTTAGTTAATGCTTGATTTTTTTTGAAAACTTGCAGTTTTGTTTGTGATTTGGCGGTGGCTTCGTGCAACATCTTCTAAATAAAGGTTCAAAACGTTTTAAAATAAAAAATACCAACTGAAAACGAATCAGATGGTATAAAAATCATTTGCTATAAAAACAAAAAAATTTTTAAGCTGTATGTTCAATTAAAAGTGTTTCTGCTGAAGGAACATATTTTTGGTTTACAATGTCTTTTGTAATTACCAATTTTTTCTTGCCTTTAATGCTTGGAACTTCATACATCAAATCAAGAAGAATTTTTTCAACAATTGCTCTTAAGCCGCGAGCTCCAGTTTTATTTTTAATTGCAATTTCAGCAATTTCATCAATCGCATCAGCATCAAAAGACAAGTCAACATCATCAATAGCAAAACTCGCTTTAAATTGTTTTGTGATAGCATTTTTTGGTTCAGTCAGAATTGTTTTTAAATCATTTTTGTCTAATTCTTTTAAGGCACAAGTAATTGGAAGACGACCAATCAATTCTGGAATCAAACCAAATTTTACTAAGTCATCAGAAGTTACTTGATTTAAAAGTTTCATTCTGTCTTCGTCCGAACGATTTATTCCTTCAGCACCAAATCCTATTG
>CAZLXK010000279.1:0-3307 GCA_964563305.1 uncultured Treponema sp. | reverse complement strand
TCTTCGGAAAACGAAATTTCAAAAATTTGTAATATTGAATTTTTTTATCCAATAATCAGCGAAGAATTTGAAGAAAATAATCAAGAAAATTTTTTTGCTGATGAAAAATCTGAAAGTTCTGAAAATCAAGAAAATCAAATTGTCGAAGAAAAATTAAAAACTTTAACTGACGATTTTTTAATTTCGCGTGCGTCTTATTTGGAAATCGATGTAGAAAATCAAAATCCGCAAACTGTTAGATTTATTTTGGACAACGGAAATATTCAAAGTGCGATTTATTTTAAAAATCAGAAAATTTTTGCTCAAGCACAGTTTGAAAATAATTTGCCAAGTCTTAGAATTGTGGATTTTGATGATGACGGAATTTATGAAACTACAGAATTTTATGAATTGACGAAAAATCCTTCGTTTCAAAATTATTCTTTGGAAGATGAAAAGCAAATCTTAACGAACATTTTTGCAAAACCTGAAAACGATGAACATTTTTATTTAAGACTTGTGCAAGTTGATCTGAATCAAAATTCTATTCCGGATTTTAGCGAAGAATATTTTGAAAATGGCACAAAAATTTCTTCTTGGGACACGGACGAAGATGGAAATTGGAATGTTCGCTACATAAAATATCCGCAAGAAAAAAACGCTGACGGTTCGGCTGAAATTTTGCACGAAGAATCTTTATTTTACACGAGCGACAATAAACTTGTAAAAATTGAAAGCGAAGATGGAATTCCGCTTAGCGTAAGTTACGAAGATTCGATTTATGAAATTCACAAAGATGGCGAAGCAGATTTTTATTGGATTGGAAATTTGGATAGAAATTTAGACGCAAGTTATTATTCAAATCTTGCACAAATTGCGTTAAATGAATTGGCAAATGCGGAAGTTTCTCAGTCGATTTTGATTGAGCAAGAAAAATTTTCTTTGTTATGTATAAAAATTTCTAATTTTAACTACGGATTTATAATTCCAAAGTTTGAAGATGAAAATGAAAATCTCGAAGATAATTCTGAAAATATTGGTGAATAAAATGATAAAAAAAAGTATTTTTTTCAAAGTTTTAATTTTTTTGTTTGTGATTTTTGTTCCGTTTGTTTCTTGTGAATCATCAAAAATTGAACAAAATGACAATCACATTTATACAGAAGATGATAGTTTAAATGACGAAATCATTGCGATAAGAAATATTGGTAAAAAAGAAAATCTAAAAGCTCTTTGGCGAATTTTTTTGATAAAAGAAAGATTAGAATCTGAAAACAAATTTAATCAAAATGTGGAAGATTTTTATAACGAATGTATTGAAAATTGTGTAAATGAATTTAATTCGCTTGTTCAGTCGGCAAATCAAGAAAAATCTCAAAATTATTTTGCTGCACTAAAAATTGTTCAATCTTTTGACGCTTTAGGTTTGGAAAAAAAATCAGAACTTTTAGAAAAATCAGAAAATTTGCAAAATAAAATTTACGAATTTGTGCCTAAACTAAAATCGAACGAAGAAGCTAAAGTCGAAATGTCTGACATGATAAAAGGAACTGTTACGGTTTATGTAGACAAAGGAATTAAGGTTGAAAAAGGCAGCGGTTATGTAGACGCAGTTTTGGGAAGTGGATTTTTTATTACAAAAGATGGTTATTTAATTACAAATTATCACGTGATTTCTGACATGGTTGAAAAAAAATATGAAGGTTTTTCGCGACTTTATATTAAACTTGCTGAAGATCCGGAAACTCGAATTCCTGCGAAAGTTATAGGTTATGATGCGACGCTGGACTTGGCTTTGTTAAAAACGGAAATTGAAGCTCCTTACGTTTTTATTTTAGGTTCTTCAGATGAATTGCAAGTTGGTGACAAAGTTTTTGCGATTGGCTCTCCTTTAGGTTTGGAAAAAACTTTAACGAGCGGAATTATTTCTTCCACCGACAGAAATTTGCTTACAGTTGGTCGCGTTTTTCAACTTGATGCGGCAGTAAATTCGGGAAATTCTGGCGGACCTTTAATTGACGAATCTGGAAAAGTTCAAGCGGTTGTTTTTGCTGGCGTTCAAAATTATCAAGGTTTGAATTTTGCCATTCCGATTGAATATTTGAAAATTGAATTGCCATTTTTGTTTAATGGTGGCGAGCGAAATCAAGTTTGGATTGGTGCTTACGGAAAAACAAAAAGATTGCCCGGTTCTGGAAGTTTAAATGAAGGAATTACCGTAAACTACGTTATGAATGGCGGAAATGCTTTTCGTTCTGGACTTAGAGAAAATGATACAGTTGTAAAAATCAACAATCAAACTGTGAATTCTCTTGACGATTTGCAACTAATTTTTATGCATTATTTGGACGGAACAATTATTAAACTTGAAGTCCAAGATGAAAATAATTTGCAAAAAAATTTATTTGTTTATCTTGAAAAACGTCCTAAAAATCCTGGTTATGAAATTTATGAGCGAGATAATATTCAAAACGCAATGTATCCGCTTTTGGGAATAAAACTTGTAAGTACATCAACATTTAATAAGCGAAAATTTAATGTAACTCAAGTTTTAAAAGGTTCTTCTGCGGACGAAGCGGGATTTAGTGAAAATGATCCTGTTGAAATTTTGGGGCTTGAATTTAACAAAGAAAAAACTGCTGGAATTGTGCAACTTTACGTAAAAAGACGCAAAAAAGGTTATCTTGATATTGGGATTTCTTTGCCTTTAAGTGTAGACAGTCCGTATTATTTTTAAAATAAAATTGATAAGATAAAACGTGGCTTTTGAATTTTGTGTTTTTTTTGAAATGCAAAAGATAAACAAAAAAAGTCGAAGTTTGAATTAATAATATAAAACTAAACTGAAAAATTATGAGGAAAAAATGACTGAACTAAAATATAAAAGAAATTTTTGTATTACTGCTCACATTGATCACGGAAAATCAACACTTGCAGACAGATTGATTCAAAAAGCAAAAATCATTGAAGATCGCCAAATGAAAAATCAAATTTTGGACAATATGGATATTGAGCGAGAACGTGGAATTACTATAAAAAGTCAGGCTGTTACAATTCCTTATAAGGCAAAAGATGGTCACGATTATGAATTAAATTTTGTTGATACGCCGGGACACGTGGACTTTAGTTATGAAGTTTCGCGTGCGATTGCTTCTTGTGAAGGTGCGTTGCTTTTGATTGATGCAAGTCAGGGCGTTGAAAGTCAAACTGTTAGTAATATGTATATGGCTTTGGAACATAATTTAACGATTGTTCCGGTGATTAATAAAATTGATCTTCCTAGTGCCGACATTCCAAGTGTAAAGCATCAAATTGAACACGATTTAGG
>CAZLXK010000278.1:0-3330 GCA_964563305.1 uncultured Treponema sp. | reverse complement strand
ACAAAGAACGATGAGGAGCGCGTTCAACTCCTTTACAAGCGTTATCAGATTTTTTAGCCATATAATTCTCCTTACTCGCCAAAACAGCGAAATAAAATTACAAATTTTTGTTTTGAAACAATTTAGAAAACAATTTTAATTATTAGCTTAGTGAAATTCAATAATTCTGTGCGGAATAAATGTAATCGTTTTTGTTGCTAAGTTGCTGTTTTAAAATCTTAAACAAATCTTTTACGTTAAACGGTTTAGAAATATAATCGTCCATTCCAGCCTGCAAAGAATTTTTTCTATCTTCATCAAAAGCGTTCGCCGTCATTGCAATAATTGGAATTGAAGATTTTATAGGATTATCTAATTTACGAATTTGCTTTGTCGCCTCAAGTCCGTTCATAACAGGCATCATCACGTCCATCAAAATCAAACTGTAATAACTTTCTGAAGCATTTTTAACTTTTTCAACTGCGATTTGCCCATTTTCAGCACAATCAACTTCAAAACCTTGATCTCGTAAAAGCGTAGTTGCAATTTCTCGATTAAACTGATTGTCTTCCACCAAAAGAATTCTGCAACCAACAAATTCACTAACATCAATAGAAGAATCATCTTTTTTTTGAGATTGCTCAAGTTCTTCGGATTTAATGATTGGAAAACTTAAAGAAACAACAGTTTTAGTTCCTTCGTTAAGTTTACTTTGAACTTGAATAGTTCCGTGCATTAAATCAACAATATTTTTTGTAATCGACATTCCAAGCCCAGTTCCTTGAATTTTTTGAACTTGCACGCTATCTTCTCGACTAAAAGGTTCAAAAAGATGATTTTGAATTTCTTGCGACATTCCAATTCCGTTATCCACAACAGTAAATTCAAAAGAACACATATTTTTTTGTTTGCAAGGAATTTGGCGAATTGTTAAAGAAATTTTTCCGCCAGTATTTGTAAATTTTACAGAATTTCCGATTATGTTGATTAAAATCTGATTTAAGCGCAAAGAATCCGCAACAAAATTTCTATTTTTTATATTGTATTCAATAATATCAAAATCAATATTTTTTAAAGTTGACTGAGGCAAAATCACATCACGAAGCGAATTCTGAAAATCATCAAGATTGCAATTTACAGGATGAAGTTGCAATTTTCCGCTTTCGATTCGGCTCATATCCAAAATATCATTTATAAGTCCCAAAAGGTGATTTGAATTAGATTTTATTTTTTTGAGATAATCGCGAGTTGTTTCAGGATCGTCAATATGTTGTTCGGCAAGAGTTGTAAAACCTAAAATCGCATTCATTGGCGTTCGAATATCGTGGCTCATATTTGACAAAAATCTAGTTTTGGCACGATTTGCACTTTCGGCTGCGTCTAAAGCATTTTCAAGTTGACGCTTTTGTTCCATTTCGTGTTCAATTTCTTCATCAACATTTACAAATCCTAAAAGCAAATCATTATCTTCGTTTGGAGAGCCAATTCTAACAACTTTAACTTTGTAATATTCCAATTTATTGTTTACATAAGATCGATAATTTACGTAAAAACTTTCGTGAGTTCTAAGTTGACGCTTAACATTTTCTATGCTAAACGCTTGTTTTATCATATCGCGGTCACCTTCAAAAACCGAAGTTTCTGTGTAAAGTTCCAAAGCGTCGCTGTAAGTTGTTCCAGCAATTATTTCGCGGAAAAAACCTTTTGTATTGTCGCTTACTCGAACTGGCATAATTGAACCAAAAGATTTGTCAATAATAAAAATATTTGAATATTCTACAGCCAAACCGTTAATAACTTCCATTTGATAAAGTTTTTCTTCTTCGGCAAGTTTGATGTCTGTAATATTTTTTACAACGCAAAGTCCATTAATATCTTTTGAATATTCGTCGCGAATAAGAATGATGCTTGTTCTAGTCCAAAAAGTTTGACCATCGTAAGTTTTTCGCATCATATCAAACCAAGATTCATATTCTCCGCTTTTAAATTTTTCCAAAAGTGTGCTGATTGACATTTTTTCTAAGTAAGTTTTGCGTTCACTTTCGTCCATATTTTGAGAATTGGCTTTTATAAAATCAGTGTAAGAACAATTTCGCTCAAGCCCTAAAGATATAAGCATAGGAATTTTTTTCTCGCCGATTTTTTGCAAAGGTTTTCCCATAATTTTGTTTTTTGAAAGATTAAATTCGTAAAACGCCATCGCATCAGAAACAATCGCACTTTTATAACGATCCAAAAATTTAGTGTTGCGACTTTCGATTAAATGCATTTCGTTGATTTCTTCTGAAACATCAACTGTGTACATTGTAAAAAAATCTTTTAAAATTTTGATTGTAGAAGAATACCAATAAAATTTTCCATTAGAACTTAATTTTTTGCTTCGATAAAAAAATTTATAAAAATCGCCTTCTTCAGCGTGACTCAAAAATTCTTTACTCGTGTAACAATAATATCTGTCGCAATCTTCTTTTCTAACGGAAGAAAAATAGTTGTTTTTGTAAGTTTCCCAATCATATTTTTGCGGACGTTCTAAGATTTTATCTTTTCCAATATAAATTTTGCTAAGCGACCAATCCTTAAAATAAACTTTTACAAGTTCTTTAAATTTTGGCGGAGCAACCATAGAAATCAAATCTTTAAAAGACGCGTGAGCTTCTAAAACTGAATTTTGAAATTTTTGACCTTCAAGTTGAGTTTCGTTTTTATCTTGTTCAATTTCTGCGTCAAGAAACAAAACAATTTCTTGCGGAAAAGTTTCGGCTTTAAGAGCCAAAGTTCTATATTTTACGTGAGCTCCGTCGGCACTAGAACTTACTTCAATGCAACCAAAGTCAACAATTTCATCTTTTTTAGAACGCGGAATATCAACTTCCCATTTGCTTAAAACTTCATCTCGAAGTTCGGGATTTATTCGCGAAACATAATCATCAATAAATTTGTTAATTTCAAAAGATTTGCCGTAAGATATTTGATTTTTATCAAAAAAGATTTTTCGTCCTTTTACAGAAGTCAAATTAAATTCGTAAAAGAAAACATTATTTTTTTTGTAGATTTTAGTACACAAAAAGTTAAAATAATTCAAAATTTCGCTAGACGACAAAGACACGACGCACCTCGCCTTATATTTTAGCACAAATTCTGATTTTGGAGCATACTTTTTTATTCGCGGATTGTTCTTCTGTGCTAAGTTCTTATCGCAAACATTTCCCGCTTTTCGCACTTCCGCTATTCGCTTCATTCTCTGCAAAAATGCAACGGTGGCTGAACACGCAACGAAGTCTCAAGCGGCGTCGTCGAAACCACAATATTTAAAAATCAAACAGTTCATTAAAAAAGGCAAGTCACCACTTT
>CAZLXK010000277.1:0-3386 GCA_964563305.1 uncultured Treponema sp. | reverse complement strand
ATTTCTAAATCCATAAAATGTATAATCAAATTCTAATGAAGAAGAATTTTTATAATTTTGAAATTCTTTTTCAAACTGAGATTTTAATTCATAAGTTTCAAGTTTTTTATAATCATTTAAAATTTCGATATCACATAATTCTAATATAAAATTTTTGGGAAAACTTGTGATATTTAATTTGTCACTTTCTGGAATTAGTTTTATTTTTAGATTTTCAACTATTTTGTCATTCCATAAATAAACTTTTGAAAATTCTGAGTTACAATCATCAGTTTTATAATCATTTAAAATATCATAAGAAATTTTTAAACACTTATTTTTAAAATTTGTAGAATCTATTTCTTTATACAATTTTAAATTTATTGAATTTACATATGCGAACAAACTCAAAATCAACAAAACAAAAGATGGTAAAAATATTAATAAATTTAATCTCATTTTATTTTCCCTAAATTAAAATTTTTAAGAAAAACAATACATTCACAAAGTTCATTTTTATTAAAATAAAAAAACTTAACCGCGAAAATTTGATTTTTTTTATTTTTCAAAATCTCATATTTCACAATCTCATCAATTTCATTTAAGTTTTTTAAAAACATTTTTTCGTCTTCCCAATAATCAAAATTTATTTTTTGAATTTTAATTTCTACTTTTTTCTCAAATTCATATTTTGCAAATTCATAATGTAAATCTTGAATATTTTTGTTTATTTCCGATTTGAAAACTTTAAGATAAAAAATTCCATAAAGACTTAAAATCGCAAATACAAAAATACTTATTAGTGATTCTAAATATGAAAATCCAGACTTAAAGTTTAAAAATCTTGAAAATTTGTTCATTGATTTCTTTTTCATATATCGTTAATTCATTTAATAATTCATGATTTATTTTTATTTGCATAAAAACTTGATAAATCAAATTTGAAAAAATCAAAATACAAATCAAAAAAATAAAAATATAAAACAAAGTTTCTAAAAAAGTATTTGCTTCATCAAAATAAATTCGAAATATCTTGATCATAATCTTGGCCGCCTCTTAAACCATCTTTCCCTAAAGATAAAATTTCATACGGAGAATTATTGGAACCTGGAACTTTATAAATATAATCGTTTCCCCAAGGATCTTTGGGAATTTGTTTTGAAATATATGGACCAGACCAATTTTGAGAATAAAGATTATTTTTATTAAAATATAAATAACTTAAGCCATCCGCTTCTGAAGGATAAAATCCCATATCAAGATAAAAATTATCTAATGCCATAGAAAGTGTTTCGATTTGAGTTTTTGCACTTACAACTTTCGCTTTATCTAATTGTCCAACATAACTAATTCCAATCGATGCAGTCAAAATCATTACAAGTGCCATAACAAGTAAGGTTTCAATAAAAGTCCAAGCTTCACATTCAGACGACAAATAAAACTTTTTAAATTTCTTCATTTTTTTTCTCCTAGTTAAAACTGTATAATTTTCAAAATATTTTATATTCTATTCCAACATAATTATTGGAATATTTTTTGACTCAATTAAAATCTCAAATTCATCAATCGTATTTGAATTAATTTTGTAAATAAATTTTTCTTGTGCTAATTTTTGACTTTTTGATTTTCCGCAAAGAATTAAAGATTCATTTTTCAATTCAAAATCTGACAAAAGATATATTTTTTGATTTTCTATATTTTTAAATTTAAGCACATTATTTTTTTTCTTTATAAAATTAAATGGATAATTTATTATTTTAAGATTTTTATTTTCTTTTACAAAATCAAACGAAAGTAAATTTTTATAAGAAATAAAACTCTTTTTAAAGTTAAACGGAAAATCTAAAAACATAAACTTCTCTTTCGAAAGATAATTTTTGTTAAGGAAAACTTTCACATCATATTTAAAGTAAATTAAATTTCTTCCAACATATTCATACTTCCAATCAGAATATTTACCACTAAAATCTAAAGCGCGATATTTTATTTTGTTAATATTTTTTAAATTAAGTTTTACTTTTTCTTGATAAATTTCTATTGGAGAATTATTTATTGAATATTCAATTTGCTTTACGCCAGAGCCACAATCAAAAGCTTTAAGTTCAAAATAATAATCAGAATCATTTTTTACATAAGAAATAAAAACTTCTGGATTAAAATAATCAATTTTTATTGTTTTTTTGTGAATTTTTTCTCCATTGCCAGCATTATCTACTGAATAAAAATAAAGTTCTGTGTAGCCTTCTTGCGTTATATAAAGATAATTTCTGTTTAGTTTTTTCTGATTCACATAAATATTTTCTATTCCAGACGATTTATCACTTGCAGAAAAATTGATTTTTACAGGTTTACTAAACCAAGCATCAAATTTTTCTTCATTAAGAATTATTGTTTCTGGACTTTCTGAATCGTATTTTATTTCAAACACATAAACTTCACTTTGCTTTCCTTCAGAATCAATCCCATAAGCAAAAATTTTATTTATACCTTGATTTAATTCGATTTTATTCTTATACAATTTATAATTTTCATCATCAAAAGAATAAAAAATTTTACTAACATAAGTTTCTAAATCAAATGCAACTAAACTTAAATCATAAGTTCCTGAATACCAATCAGAAGAATTTGATTTATTTTCGCAAGTAAAATTTAGTTCAAGTTTTGGAGCGTTTGGATTATTTTCTCCGCTAAATTTTAGCAATTCTTTTTGATTATTAAGCAAATAAATTTTTCCGTTATAAAGTGAAAAATTTTCACAATTCTTTTCATAAGAAATAATTTTATTTGAATTAAATAAATTGTGTGATTCAAAATTATTTTCATTGTTAAGAATCAAAATTTGATTGTTTGTTAAAACATATTTATTTACATTTTTTAAATTCCAAATTTTTTCAAAAGTATTTAAGTCATAACAAAATATTTCTGAATCCAATTTTAGAATTATAAAATTATCCGAAACAGAAAAATCTAAAAATGAAAATTTATCCTTTTCAAAGTCAAGAGTTTTTTCTACTTTATCCAAATTTAAATTGTAAGAAATAAATTGACAATCAGTTAAAACATACAAATTTTCATTTAGAAAAATGCTTTTTAAAATTTTATTTGTAGTTAAAATAATTTCAGACTTTTCATTTGTAATTTTATAATCGTATTGAAAAAATTTTTCGTTGTTATTGAAAATAATATTTTTAAGATTTTTTGTTTCAATATTTAAGTTTGCAAGCAATTCCAAAGAAAATGAATCATAAACTTTTATATTATTTTCAAACAAACTATCGATTAAATAAATTTCATCTTTTAGAATAAAGCATTTTTCAGAATAAGTTTCATACATTTTTTTGAAATTAAAGCGATTATAAATTTGAATTTTATTTTCTTCAAAAATCACAATAATATAATTTCCAACA
>CAZLXK010000276.1:0-3422 GCA_964563305.1 uncultured Treponema sp. | reverse complement strand
TCGACATCGTGTCGATTACGAGAATTTTCTCTTTGCGAAAATCCTCAAGGTCATTGCAGTTTTATGGCGACATCCTTGTCGCCATCATTTGTAATAAAAGCGTTCTTGAAGTAAAGCCTAGCCCCGATTGTAGTGGCGGGCTTGCCCGTTCTAAAACGACAGTTTTAGAATGAAACCACGAAAAGCGGGTTATGTTTTACGGCACTCACTTAGCACAAGGTTTCGGCTTCTAAAGATAAGCAACATGCTCCAAAATACTAAAAAAAATAATTATTTCGCTGTGCTAAGCATCAAGTTTTTTAAACACCAAGATTCCGTTGTGTCCGCCAAAGCCAAAGTTTCCGCTCATCGCAATATCAACTGGCAAGTTAAGTCCGTGATTCGGCGTGTAATCCAAATCGCAACCGCCTTCAACATCAACTTCGTCAAGATTTATTGTGGCTGGAATAAAAGAATCCTGAATCGCCTTAATGCAAACCAAAGCTTCAAGTGCACCAGCGTCGCCTAAACAATGTCCAGTCATAGATTTGGTTGAAGAAATGTGAAGTTTTTTCGCAGCATCGCCAAACGCAAGATGTAGCATTTTTGTTTCGCCAGAATCGTTTAAGTGAGTTGAAGTTCCGTGCGCGTTGTAATAAGTAACGTCTTGAGGATTTATTCCAGCGTCTTTCATTGCAAGAGTCATTGCCTTAGCACCACAAATGCCGTCTGGATTTGGCGCCGTTAAGTGATATCCGTCAGAAGATGCACCGTAGCCAGCAACTTCCGCATAAATTTTAGCTCCGCGTGCTTTAGCGTGTTCGTATTCTTCGAGAATTAAAATAGTTCCGCCCTCGCCCATAACAAAACCGTCGCGCTTTTTGTCAAAAGGTCTGCTTGCCTTAGTTGGATCGTCAGCGAAACCTGTAGAAAGTGCCTGCAAAACGCCAAAACCTAAGTTTGCAAATCCGTTTTGAGTTGATTCAGCGCCGCCAGTCAAAATAACATCATATCTTCCGCTACGAATTTCGTCCAAAGCGTTACCAATCGCGTCAGTTCCCGAAGCACAAGCCGTAGAAATTGTGTGAGTTGCGCCGTGAATTCCAAAAACAATAGAAATATTGCCCGCCGCTTCGTTTGGAATCAGCATAGGAACAGTCATTGGAGGCATTCGCGTGTAATTTGATTCAAAATAACTTTTCATAGAAGATTCAGTCACTTCAAAACCGCCAATTCCCACGCCCAAATAAACTGCAGCATTTTCAAGAACTTCTTTATTTTCGGTCAGATTTGCGTCATCTAAAGCCATTTTTGAAGCAGCCACAGCATATTTTGTAAAACGAGCCATTTTTCGAGCAGCTTTTGGGTCAATATATTTAGAAATATCAAAATTCTTAACTTCGGCAGCGTATTTTACTTTAAACGGACTTGCATCGTAATAAGTGATTGGAGCAACGCCACTTTTTCCTGCCTTAATAGATTCCCAAGTTTCATCAACAGAATTTCCAACCGGGCTAACACAACCTAAACCTGTAACTACGACTCTGCGCATAATTTTCTCCTGTTTGTCGATTTTGTTTTCGATTTTATTTTGACAAAATATCAAAAAATGTCAGATTGTATTTTATATGAAATATTCTCTTAACGCAAGTAATTTTTTTTCTTGCATTTGGAGCATATTTAAAATTTGCACCTTGCTCGGAGATTAAACAAGGTCGAAACCACAACATTACTTTCGCTTTCAAACAAAACTGCCACTTATTGCAGTTTTAGACACTTTTCTGTGCTAACAGTCCGTCCCAAACATAACCGCCCTTCCGCCACTCACTCACGCTCGGCCTCCTCACTTTGTTGCGGTGGCTTGCTTCGCAATGGCTACACGGCGGGCTATGTATTTCTGTGCTAAGAAATGGGCGGGCGGCTTTGCCGCCCGCCCATTTTACTTGGAAGATGCTTTCTAAAATCAAGAAACATTTTCTACACTAAGAAAATATTTCCTAACCCAAGTAAGTGCTACCCCACTTAGCATACGTTACTCACAAAACTGTCATTTATTGAAAAACAATGCCGACAAGGACGTCGGCATAAAACTGCAATGACTATGAGAATTTTGGCGAAGCGAAAATTCTCGTAATTGACAGGAGGTCAACACAAACGCACAAAATTTTAGTAAATTTAAAATTAAACTAAAGAAATTTGAGGTTTTTATGAACGAACAAAGTCAAAAAAGTGAAAAATTTGAAGGAAGATTAACTTTTGATGTTCCTCAAGGAATGTTTTGGATTGCAAAAAATAATTCTAACGGCATTCAGTTGCAATTTGGCGACACTTTTGAAGTAAAAGTTGATGATGCTTGGGTTGAAACAGCATTAGATATTGCAAGCGACCAAAATGGCGACTTAATCTTTAAGCTAAGAAACACGCCGTACGAAGGCGAAATCGAAGGTTTAGAAGCCCGCAAATAAAGTGCCAGTTTGCGTGCAAAACCGCCAGTCCGCAGTTTCTCCACTAAACCGCCACTTTCTCGCAAAAGATGCCGACAAGGAGGTCGGCGTAAAACACAGAAGACCGTGAGAATTTTCGCTTTGCGAAAATTCTCGTAATCGACAGGAGGTCGAGATTACGCTCCCATTCCGCCGTCCACGCCAAGAACTTGAGCCGTAATGTAAGTGCTTAAATCGCTAGCCAAAAAAAGTGCCGAATTTGCAACATCTTCAGGCTTTCCTGCACGTTTTAACGGAATATTTTCCACCCAAACCTTACGCAAATCTTCATTAACAGCGTTTGTCATATCAGTTTCAATAAATCCCGGAGCAATAGCATTTACTCTAACTCCGCGACTTCCAACTTCTTTAGCAAGTGATTTTGAATAAGCAATCAGCCCGCCTTTTGAAGCAGCATAATTTACTTGCCCAGCGCCACCGTGAAGTCCCACAATTGAAGCCATATTTATAATCGAACCTGAACGCTTACGAATCATATCGTTTGAAACTATCTGACAAATCAAAAAAACCGAAGTTAAATTAATGCGCAAAACATCGTCCCATTGCTCTTTTTTCATTCTAAAACTTAAAGTGTCGCGAGTAATTCCAGCGTTGTTCACTAAAATATCAAATCCACCACTTTCGCTCAAAGCATCTTTTACCACAAGACTTACTTGTTCAGCATTTCCAACATCAGCGTAAATTTCATGAAATTGAGTTTTGTGCTCAGCGGCAAATTTTTCAATTTCCTCTTTTGCAGCACTCGGCTTAGAACACAATCCCCAAACTTCCGCCCCTTCAGACAAAAATTTTTCCACAATCGCCTTTCCAATTCCGCGACTCGAACCAGTAACCAACGCTTTTTTATTTTCAAGCAACATATTTTTCTCCTTTTTTAAGTGATGATTTTATTTTATTTTTGGAGCATATTTTATTTTTCCAGCGAAACTTTCTTATGCA
>CAZLXK010000275.1:0-3430 GCA_964563305.1 uncultured Treponema sp. | reverse complement strand
CTGATAGCAAATTTCAGCTTCATTTTGTTTTGCCTTTCGAAGTTCCATAAAGAAACTATAACATAAGGTTCTAGCTTTGTATGCGGTTTTATTATACTTACCTTAAATTCATCACTTTTCAAAATTATGCCGTTTATCTTTCATCCCACAAAAATTTGCATATTGATTTTTGGATTTTGCGATTTATAATTTGTCTGTAAGTTAAAAAAGCGTTAGAGATTGTAAGGATGCAAAGAATTCTAAAATGGCGAAGCACATAAGCACAGGGCTTAAGCCTTGTATTACCGAATTTTGCCGATGATAAACTTTTTTAATTTTTGTGAAATTTTTTCTTCAAGCAAAAGATATTTTTTTTCAATAAATTTTTGGCGAATCAAGTCGATTGCTAGGCAAACAGAAAACACAATCAAAATATCAGTAAGGGCAAAAAGCGAAAAATATTTTGACGTAAACTGGACTTCGCTAACTTTTAAAATATGATTCCAAATTACTTTTCTTCCAAGAACTGAATCGTGGAGCAAATAAACGCCGAAAGTTGCAGATGCGATTTTGTTCACAAGCGGAAGATTTTTAACTTTTAGCACATCAAAAATCCTAAAAAAACACAAGGCAAAAATTGGAAGAGAAATACATTCATTTAGAATGTGAAAAATTTTGTTTTTTATAATAAAACTGATTTCTTTATTTACAGCTAAATTTTGTGCAACATAATTTGTCTTGTTTGTTTTGAACGAACAAAAACTCATAATCGCCCAAGTGATAACGCAAATCAAAATCAGAAAAAATTTTTTGCTATTAGAAATTTCTTTTGGAAGATAAAGACGCACAAACGATCCTAATATATAGAAGAAAAATGCTCTTACAAGCGAAAGATAAGCACTTTTAAAAATAATATAATCGATTGAATAATAAAACGCCCAAACGAAAATCAGAAAAAAAATGAAACCTTGCTTTGAAAGTAAATTTATAAAATTGTTGATGAGCGGGCAGACAAGAATCAAAATAATATAGGCAGTTACGAACCACCAACCAGACGAAACTGGACGAAGAAAAGAAGTTAAAATGTGAGAGATTTTATAACGTGCGTTCCAATCTGAAAACACTAAACTAACATTTCCCCCCCCACCGTTTTTCCAATTATAAGAAGTATGATAAACGCAATTCCTAATGCAAACGAATAAAACGCGGCTTCAAGTGCGACTTTCTTAACAGAAACTTTCTCTTTTTGACAGAGAAAAAATCCTGAAATCATAAAAAAAAGTGCAACTCCAATCTGTCCAAACGGTTGCAAAAAACTTGCAAAAATCTTGTTCACAAAAGTTCCGCTGCTGTAAGAAACTTGAGTAACGCCATGAACAACAAGATGATGAGCAACAATCATAAGCATTGCAATAATTCGAAGAAGTTCAAAGTTGCTTTGCCGATTTTTTGTCTTGATTTGTAAAACACTTTTTTTCATTATAAAATTTTACAATGAAGTTTTACGTTTAAACAAGACAAAAAATCAGTAAGTAAGTAATCAATATCGCTTGAAAACAAACTTTTATAAACTAATGCGTTACTTATCCAGCCCTTTTTCCGCAAGCCACTTTTCAACGTGCGCCGCAACTTCCTTGTTGTTCAAGTCGCTCATGATAAAGTGCGTGTTTCCCGTCAAGCCGATTTCAGGAAGCGAAACGACCGTGCAGTCGCCTCCGCGCGCGTTGATTCTTTCTGCAAACGCTTTCGCCATTTCGCGTGTCGCGTACCAATAGTCGCTGCTTGGATGATCTGAATGTGAGCTTGGAATGTTGTCGCCGAAGTAAACGATAATCGGGAACTTCGTGAGCTTTTCAAACTCGCTTGCAGGAATTTCCGCAGGCTTCGCCGAAATGCCGCGCAACGTCAAATATCCGCTTTGAATCGGCTCCGGAGCGTCGCCTTCAGGAAACAAGAACGCGCCAGGCTCAACTGCGACAATCGCTTTTACTTTGTCAGATTTAAGCGCGGTAAGCCAGCCGTAAACTCCGCCAGCGGAATGAGTGAAGAAAATCGAGTCGCCAGCTTTTTCCAAAACCGCCGCAACTCCGTCGGAAATCACGTTCGCGTCCTGAGCGCCCACGTCCGCCGTCATCTGCCGCCAGAACTGGTCGATCGAATTTTCATCTTGCGGGAACGAAACTCCGTCGTAGAATTTCGGGTAGCGTCCGAGACGGAACTGGTCGAAATACATCTGCTCGACTGGCATCGGCGGAACCGTGACAGTTTCTGCGTTCCGTGCCGCCTGCCCGCGCCGAGGCTGGTCAATCAAATACGTTGAAAATCCGCGCCGCAAAAAATATTCGTCCCAGCCTTCGCGTCCGTCTGGAGTTGTGCTCCAGCATCTTCCGGTCTGCGTGTTTCCGTGCAGAAAAACCATCGAAAGTTTTTTCGGATTTTCAGGCTTCTGATAATAAGCGACCGCGTGGTCATAATGAATCGTCTGACCGTCCGTCTTGTAAACGTCGGTGAACTCGCCGGGAGCGTTCGCAACTTTTCCGCCCGCAGAAAACCAGCCTTGCGAGGCGATTACAAGCGGAGCATTCTCGCCAGATTTTGAAACTAAAGTCGCACCAGTCGAAGCACAAGAAGCAAAAACTAAACTTAGAAAAGCAAAAGTCATCACAGCGATTTTGCTAATTTTTCTAAAAACTGATTTTTTCATAAAATTCCTCCAATTATTTTCCAACTTACAAAAACTTACAAAAACTTGCCCACAAATCATAAATCATAAAACACAAATCACAAAACTCAAGTTTTAATTTTCAACTCTCACCCAAATGTCGCCACGTTTTTCATAACGAAAAGTTCCGCCCATCGTCCATTCACCACGAATTCCATAAACTTTCGCGTTCAGTGCGTGACTTACTTTCATTAAAGCCTTGTCGCCCGAAACTTGAATCTCGCAAGATTTATCCGTAATTTTGTAATAATTCAGCGTTCCGTCCAAAATTTCCGCGATATATTCAGAGCGTGTTTGCCGTTTTCCGCTCATATGAACAAAAACCAAGTCCTTGTCAAAATATTTTTCAAGTGCCGCCTTGTCTTTGTTTATCATCGCATCGCAACTTGCACGGTAAGATTTGTAAACTTCCATTTGCTTAAGTGAAAAATTTTTTGTAATGTCGTTTGTCATATTTTCCTCCGCGTTCGATTTTCTCTGTGCAAAAGCCGTCATCACAAAGCAAAACAAAATAAAAACTAAAAGTGATTTTTTCATATTTTCTCCAATTTTGGGCGTTCCCTTGCATTCACAACAACGTTTCCAGTGAACTTCGTTGGGCGTATGCTAGAAACTTCGTTGCGATTTCCCTCGACACTTCGTTGGGCGTTCCCCTTCACTTCACTTTGTTTCGCTTCGGGTCGGGCTATTCAGGGTTCCGCTATCGCTTCATTCCTACGCTTCGCTTCG
>CAZLXK010000274.1:0-3459 GCA_964563305.1 uncultured Treponema sp. | reverse complement strand
CATACGGATTATCCTACGCAGCAGACAATCCTTGACGACATTGTGCAAGGAACTGGATATGTTTTTGTTAATGAACAGAAGATCGTCGGATATTGCTGCATCATCATAGGAGACGAGCAGGCATATCACAAAATCGAAGGTGCATGGAAAACTGAGTGGCCGTATGCTGTCGTTCACAGAATGGCTTTCAACACTCAAGCGAGAGGCAAGGGGCTTTCCAAGCAAGCTTTCGATTTGATAAAAGAATTCTGCTCACAAAAGCATATTGATGCAATCCGTTTAGACACGCAAGATGAAAACAAAGTTATGCAGCACATACTTGTCCGTGAAGGATTTGAATATTGCGGCCTTATTCAGTTTGACGGCGGTCCAAAACTGGCATATGAATGGGATAGATAAATTTATTTTGCATTTGCCTTTCTGACCGTCCGTGCAAAAAGCACAATCGCGAGCAACGTAGAAAGAACGTCTGCAACTGGCTGTGCCCACACAAGACCGTAAGCACCTGCAACTGCCCGCATTACAAACAACGCTGGAATGTAAATTAAGCCTTGCCGCGAGAGATTTATGATAAGTGCGGAAATTGCCGCTCCAACTGCCTGAAGTGCATTTGTTAAAACGTAAAATATTCCGAATAAAAATGATGTTGTTAAAAGAATCCTTATAAAAACTATTGCATAATCAAACGCTTCGCCTTCAGAAAGAAAAACGCTAGCAATCTGCCTTGTAAAAATGTAGCATAAAGCCGTCAAAACGCATCCTACAATAAACGAGAACAAAAGCGAAAAGCTCATTATTTTTTTGAATCGCGGAAAATTCTTGCGACCGAACTCAAATCCTAAAAGCGACTGTGAACCTTGACCAATTCCCATACACAACATTCCAGTAATCATTGTGACTTTTGCAGCAACTCCAATTCCAGCAACTGCCATATCTCCAAAACCTGCCATCATTGCATTCATAATAATCTGCGAAAACGACATCATTACAGAAGCAAGAGAACCGGGAATTCCAATTGAAAGCACATTTTTTGCAATTCCTTCTTTTGCTGAAAAATATTTTGGCGAAATTGAAAGATTTGATTTTTTCATCAGATAATAAAAAATGTAATACATTGCACCACAGAAATTTCCAATAACAGTTGCAATCGCCGCGCCAGTCGTTCCAAGATTCAGGACAGAAATAAAAATTGGATCTAAAATGACGTTTAAGAGATTTCCGATAACTTGACCAATCGTCGCCTTGTTCGCTTCACCTTCTGCACGCAAAATACTTGAGTATGCGTTTGCAATCAAAACAAAAGGTCCTGAAAAACATACAATCGTAAAATATGATTTTGTAAACTCGTAAGTTTCGTCGCTTGTGCCAACAAGTTTTAAGATTGGCTTTGTAAAAATCAAAAATAAAGCCGACATCGCAATTCCTACAATTACGCAAAGCCAAAAGCAAAATGCACAAACTTTTCTTGAATAGTCGTGTCTGCCTTCACCTTCCGCACGGGAAATTACAGAAGTTCCGCCTATTCCAAAAATTGTTCCCGCTGCCATAAAGAACAGAAAAACCGGCGTTGCAAGTGAAACTGCCGCAACCATATAAGCGTTGCCGGTTTGCGCAATAAAAAATGTGTCCGCAAGATTGTAAATTAAAGTCATAGCCATCGCAATCATCGCAGGAATTGTGTTTAAGACGACTGCTTTTGAAACTGGCATTTTAGCATAATCTTCTAGTGATTTCTTTTGATATTTTTCCATAATTTTCTCCTTAAAAAACAAGTTTTAATCGTTAGCGATTGATTTATAAATAAAAATTGTCATATTGAGCAAAGCGAAACATCTATTTGTAAGATTATTCGTTGCACTCAGAATGACGATGCTTTGTTCAGAATGACGAGTCATTTTTTAAATGTTTCCGCCACTTTGCACAAATATTCAACAAGACGTTTTTTCTCTATTTCATTCAAGTTTTTAAGAATATTTTCTTCGCGTTTTTTTATCGATTTTTCTGCTTCTTCACACTGTTTTTTTCCAAGTGCAGTTAAGGCGGCATATTTTATGCGTCCGTCGTCTTTGTCGCAGAAAGTCTTTATAAGGCTTTTCTTTTCTAAGCGCGAAATTAAACCGACCGTTGTTGATTGAGCAAGTCCTACGCGTTCTTCAAGTTCCTTAAATGAAAGCGGCTCTTGTGCGTCTTTTAGTTCCATGAGCAAATCCATCTGCGCCACAGTTACATTTTGGGCGGCAAGTTCTTTGTTTGCAGATTTTTCTAGCGCAGTGTGAATTTGGCGGATTAGCGAACCAACATCTTTTTTATTCATATTTCACCTTTTAGAAGTATGTTATGGTAGGTTTTATAAAATGTCAATCGCTTGCGATTAAATTTAAAAATGAGAAAAGTGCGACAAGAAAAATATGTAAAGTTTTTCCCTTGAATTTTATTTCATAAGTTTCGCTTATCTTTTTTCGCAGAAAAAATGAATCGATTTTGTTCAAGACAGACGCTAGGCTTTAGACATAAGACGTTAGAGAAATCGTCATGCTGAATTCATTCCAGCATTTGTGAAAGCAAAAATCACGGTTTCGACAGATTCCGAATTAATGCTTCGACTTTGCTCAGCAACCGGTTCGGAATGACAACAGATGAATTTCAAAATGACAAAAAAAATTGGAGGAAAATATGGCGATTACGAAAAATGCAAAGGAATATCACGAAAAAATGTTTCCGGGCTACAAGTCTGACTTTTTGCGGACAGATCCGGAATTTATTGAAAGGTTCGACAATTTTGCGTTCGATGAAGTTGTGAACCAGATGAATCAGACGCTTGACGACAAAACGCGTTTTATGGCGATTCTTGCGACGCTTTTGGGCTGCCAGGGAACAGACGAATTCAAGGCGATGCTTGGCGCCACGCTGAACTTTGGAGTAACGCCGGTTGAAATCAAGGAGATTGTCTATCAGGCGGTGGCGTATCTCGGGATCGGGCGAGTTTTTCCGTGCTTAAAAGCCGTAAACAAAGTCTTTGAAAAACGGGGAATCTCTCTTCCGCTTGAAGGCCAGGCGACAACAACGACAGAAAACCGCAGGGAAGCTGGCACTCAGGCACAGGTTGACATCTTCGGCGACGGAATGAAGGACTTCTGGAAGTCAGGGCAGGAGGAAAGCCGCCACATAAACTTCTGGCTTGCGGACAACTGCTTCGGCGACTACTACACGCGCAAAGGACTTGACTACAAGCAGTGCGAGATGATAACGTTCTGCTTTCTTGCCGCTCAGGGCGGATGCGAACCTCAGCTTACAAGCCACGTCGCAGCGAACATCAAGATTGGAAACGACAAGAAATTCCTGATAAAAGTAATCAGCAACTGCCTTCCGTTCATCGGCTATCCGAGAAGCATGAACGCGCTTTCATGCGTGAACAAGGCTGACGAGCAAGTGAACGGCAAGAAATAAAAACACAAGGAA
>CAZLXK010000273.1:0-3468 GCA_964563305.1 uncultured Treponema sp. | reverse complement strand
TCAGCTTTTGCTGATCATTTTGATATTTTGATTGTAGTTCTTGCTTTTTTTGTTGCAAATCTTGCATTTTAAGAGAACCAAGTGCTGTTTTTCTATTAAGTGGAAAAAGCAAAATTTTCAAAATAATTGTAAGAATTATAATTGCAACTCCCCAGTTTTTTACAAGTTTATAAATATTTTCAAGAGACCATTTTAATACGACTTCAAGCCAAATTAATAAACCGCTTGTTTGCAAAGCTTGATTAAATTTTAAATTAGAAAGTCCCCAATCATTTTTTTCTTGAGAATTATATTTTATTAAATCTTTTTCATTTCTTGGACCAACATAAATATAATAAGTATCATTTATATTTTTTTCTGTGGCCGATTTTCTTGAAAGAAAAATTTGAGCGTCATCATAATCACCAACAGGTTTTGTAGAACAAACAACAGAATTTATCATATTTAAAGGAGAAACAGGTTTTATAAGAATTGTAAAATATTTTCCAGCAACGCCTGCCCAATCATAATTATTTTCATAAATTTTGTTGGACATTGTTTTTCTGATTTTTTTAGAACCATTTAATGCAATATATTGTCTAATTTCATAACGATTTTTCTTGTCATAGTGAGGACCAATCTGAGGCGAAGATCTTAAAGTATAAGCACAATCTCCAAAAGAAAGCCCATTAGAATCATCTAAAGCATTTATTGTTATATCAAGTTTAAAAACATATTCATTAGGTTTAAAAGTATATTTTTTTCCTAAGACATATTTTTGAATTTGACCATTTTCATCTCTAATTTCATAGTTTCTATAAAATCCAATTGAAAGCGGATCATCATCAAATTTTCTTACATTAAAAATTTCATTTAAGCTTTCGTTTTCTGAATTTCCAAAAGATAAACCAAAAGCACGATTCGTTTTTGTAACATTATCAACCATTTCAACACCAAGACCAGTTTCTTTATCAAAATGTTCTTTTAGTTGATAACTAATAACATCACCACCACGATTTGTTAAAACTATTTTTGCTTTTTCTGTTTCTATTGTATAAGTTTCTTCTTTTAGATTTTCTAAATCAGTATTTAATGATTCATTATAAATTTCTTCATTATTTTCTGATAAAACTTCTTGTTTTATTTTATTTTCTGATTCAGATGAATTTTCAGAATTTTCAATATTTTGTGCAGAAATTTCATTGTTAGATTCATTGTTTGCTCTTTTAGAATAAATCGTTGATTGAACAAAAAAATATCCAAAAAGAACTACAGCCGAAAGAACTAAAGCAATAATTGTATTCTTCATAGACAAAATTCCTTTTTTGCTGCATTAAGGAACTGGATCATAACCACCTTCATGAAATGGATTACATCTTAAGATTCTTTTTACAGCAAGATAAGATCCTTTTATAGGACCATATTTTTTTATAGCATCTAACGCATACTGAGAACAAGTTGGTGTATATCTACAACACGCGGGAAAAAGAGGAGAAATACAAACTTGGTAAATTTTTATTAAAATAATCAAAAATTTTCTAAAAAATTCTCTGAGTCCTTTAATAAACCAGCTTTTTTGCATAATGTCATAAATTGTTCACACCGCGAATGGAACGAATCATTTCCGGGATAAACTAGAAAAAGAATATCATACCCGGTGTTCAGGTGTGTTTTAAAAAAACGATAAGTTTCACGACTATAACGCTTAGATTTGTTTCTTTCTACAGCGTTTCCATACCCGTGTGGAAGAGGGAAAGCAATTCTATTTATATCTTTATTATTTTCAAGATAAAAAAGTTTAGAACCATAAGTTTTTACTTTCTTTCCATTTTTAAACAGATTTTGAATATCAACAAGACGCTTTATATGCTCTTTGCGAGAAAAACGTCCTGTTTTTATCAAGTCCGTATTCATTCTTTTTTAAATCAGTAAGGTTTCTTTTCATCAGAAACTGAAAGCTTGTGACGACCTTTTGCTCTTCTTCTTGCAAGAACTGCACGTCCACCACGAGTTGCCATTCGTGCTCTAAAACCAAACTTTCTATTTCGTTTTACTTTACTTGGTTGATATGTACGTAACATAATTCTCTTCTCCTATATAAAATTTAAAATACCCAATTTTAGTAGGGCAAATAATAGCACTATTTTTCTTGATTGGTCAACATATCATTTTTTAAATCCTCAAAAATAGATTTTAATTCTGGAGGCAATTCTTTAATTTGTTTTGATTCTTCTGATTTTTTTTCTATAAAAATTTTCTCTGAAGAATTTATAATTTTTTCTTCTTCTTCAATTTTTCTTTGAATTTTAAAAAAGTTTTCTTCTTCAGAAATTTTATTATTTAGCAAATCATCATTTTTTTTCTTTAACTTAAAACCAAGATTTTTTATTTTTAAACTTGGCATATTCATATTAAGTCCTTTTAAAATAAATTTTTTATGAAGTTGCAAAAGCTCAATCCAACCAGGATGTTCAACTTCAATAATCAAAATTCCATTTTTTAGATCAACAACTTTACTATGTTCTGCTAAATTCTGCCCCTCATAAGGATTTTTATTAGATTTTATTTTAAGAAGAACTTTTTTCCAACCATCTAAAACAGAATAGGCTTTATTTGAATCTGAAAAACTAAATTCGTTAAGAGTTTTACTTACAAGATTTCTTATATCATAAATTTCTGACATTTTTATCTCTTTTTTTTATTCTGAAATTAAATTCCAATCACCATTTTCTAACAAATAAATTTTTGTTGATGATCTAATATAATTTTTATAAGGTTCGCCTTCTAAAAAAGTACAAAAAAGTTGATCATAATCTGGCAACAATTCAGTAACTTTTTTTCTTTTTTCTGGATCAAGTTCAAGCAAAACATCATCCATAAGAATAATAGGTTTTTTATTTGTGATTTGATTATAAAAAAGTGCTTGAGAAGTTCTTAAAATTAAAGCTAAAAGTCTTCTTTGTCCAGTTGATGCTGTAGGAACAAAAACTTGACCATTTCTAATAAAAGAAATTCTATCACGATGAGGACCAGTCATTGTAGTTCCCATCAATTTTTCAATTTCTCTATGATTTTCAACAATTTTCATTGCTTCATCAAAACTTGGAACATTAAACTCTTTATTTTTCCAAGAAGGATTATATTTTATTGAAAGTCCATCAATTCCTGTTATTTTTTCATACAAATTTCCAAAAATCTGATTAAAAATAAAGATTGCATTTTTTCTTTTTTGCTGAATTTCTATTCCTTTTTTTACTAATTGAATATCAAATGTTTCTAAAAGTTCAAATTTTTTATCTTTAAGAGACAAATTTCTGTTTTTCAAAATTTTTTTATATCTTCTTAAAATATCAACATAAAGAACATCATACATTGTTAAAGATTGATCTATAAAAAATCTTCGTCTTTCTGGAGAACCAATCACAAAATCAAGATCATCATGATTATAAAGAACGCAAGGCATTGTATTTATAAGTTCTTTTCTATCTT
>CAZLXK010000272.1:0-3486 GCA_964563305.1 uncultured Treponema sp. | reverse complement strand
GAAAAATCTATATTTTTCACGCACGGCAAGATTATAGAATTCCAAAGTTTTTTCAAAAATTTCATCAGGATTCAAAAATTCAAGTTTTGCATGAATTGGTTTTACGGCAAACAAAAAATCCAAAACAATTTTATTTAAATTATCAATTTCTTCGTTTACAACTTCAAGATAATGTTCCATAAACTTTGGTTCTGGCAAAAGTCCATTATTTTCGCGAGCTTTTTTTACTGATTTTTGAAGAAGTTGAATGTGAATGCTAATTGCACCCAAAGGATTTTTTATTTCGTGAGCAACCGAAGCCGCCAAATTTGTAAGCGAACTTAAACTTTCCATTCTTCGCGTTAAAATTTCTTGCTGACGTTTTGCAGTTACATCATCAACACAAATAATTGTGCCAGTAACTTTTTTTTCTTGAACAAGCGGCTGCAATCTTATATTTAAAAAATAAACTTTATCATCTGCGGCAAAAGAAAATTCCTTGCTACAATGCATTCTGCAATCGGTTTTACACAATTTTAAGTAATCTGAAATTTCTTCATCATCAACAAGTTCCCAAATTTTTTCTTCATTTCCGTCAAGATGATGCGTTTTAAATGGAATAAATCGTTCTACAGCTTTGTTGTGCATTAAAATTTGCCAATCTTGATTAAGAATTATTAATCCCATCGACAAACTTTCAATTATCGAAGTAAAAACAATATTGTCGGCTTTCATTGAATTGATAAGTTGCTCAAGTTGTTCATTCGAAAGTTTTTGAATTTTCTGAGCGGCCTTTTCAACAAATTCTTTCATTGTTCTGCGTCCCTTAAAATTCCGTTATTTAAATAATTTATTTGCATAATGCTTCGAGTTAATTCTTCTAATGCTGAACGCGGATTTTGATTAAAAATTGTTACATTACTGTAAATTCTTGTAAGTTCTTTAACAATTTTTGCTGATGATTCACAACCTTCGGCACTTTTTAAAAGATATTTTTGAACAGAAAAAAGTTCTTGTATAAAAATCTTAAAAAGCACTTTTGGCTGAAAATTTCCACATTCTTCGCAAATAGATTTTGTGTCAGCAATATGACCTTGTGCAATACAATCGTAAAACTGTTTTGCTTTAAATTTAATAAAATCCGGATTTACTGGCAAATATGAAAGCAAAAAATCATTTATATCATATTTTTTATTTTGAGAATTTATTTTTGGACTAGAATGATAAACTCTTTCAATTAAATTTAGCTGTTGTTCCGACGAACGCTCAAAAAAATTATAAGTTCTAACGCGAGATAAAATTGTAGGAAGAATTGCTCCTCGATTTGAAGAAGTTAAAATGAAAAATAAATCTTGTGGCGGCTCTTCAAGAATTTTTAGCAAAGCATTTCTTGAATTTTCAACCATTTTTTCAGCATTTTCAATTATTACAATTTTTTTCCCATTATTTGCACTTAAATGTGCCCAAGAAGATATATTTCTAATTTGATTTATTGGCAAGTTTTCATACAAAAAAGAAGATTCTAACTTTTCGCAAAGACTTTGAACTTGATTAAGGATTTTTTCGATTTGTGAATGTTCGAGCAATTTATGTGCAGGTTCCAAAGGTTCAATTAATTCTTCGATTTCTTGCACAATTGGTGAAATTTTAGAAATTTTATCATCATCTTCCCAAAGAATTGGATTAAAGCGAACTGTTAATTTTCTAACCGCACGAATATATAAATAGCGAGCTGCTTCAATGTGATTTGAATTATTTATGCTTTCTTGAAGTAAGGTTTGTTTTGCGGCGGAAATTTCAAGCGTTCTGTTTCCACTTCCCACAAGCAATAAATTTGGGCTTAACATTGATTTGTGGCGCAAACAACTTTCGCATTTACATTCCCACTTTCCTTTTGGATTTTCAACGCAAGAAAGGACGCGGGCGGTTTCTAAGGCAGTTGTAAGTTTTCCACTTCCTGCAGGACCTGAAAATAAAATAGAAGGTGGCAAATTGTTTTTTTGAATTGCCTCTTTTAGAAGTCTTGATGCACTTTGATACAAAACGTTTTCATACATAAATTTATTTTAGCGTTTTATGAAGTTTTTTTAAATTAGATTTTAGATTTTATGGTGATTTCGAAAGCCTCAATCAGCAATTTTATTTGTTGCATTAATTGAATTAACTGCATTTACAACATTTTCTACAGGAACTGCGATTATTTTTGAAAGAAGTTTATAAAAAATGCTTCCGTTAAGCAAAGAACTAACATCAAACCAAGGTTGTGCCGTTAAAATAATCAAAATTATTGCAACAAAAGCAAATCCTTCAATCAAGCCAAACACAAAACCTAAAAATCTATCTAATGAAGAAAGAATTTTTGCTTCAAAAATCTTCTTAAGAATTACTTGAATAATCTTTAACACAAGAAAAGTTGCTATAAAAACAACCAAAAATGAAACAATAACGGCAAGAATGTACGTTTTTATAAAACTAGAAAATGTTGGAAGCAAAAACTTATAAAGTAAAATTGCAAGCCAAGCAGAAGCAATTGGAACTCCCATTCCAAAAATTTCGTTTATAAATCCACGAATTAATGCAATAATCGCACAAAGAACAATAATTCCTATAAAAATAAAATCAATGATTGGAAGATTCATCAAATTCTCCTGAAAATTCGCCTAAAATTAGTTCTGCAATTTTTTGAACTGGAATTTGATTTTCACAAATTTTTTTACAATTCGCTGAAAATTTATTTCGTTCGTTTTTATCAAGCATAATTTCCAATGATGATTTTAAGTGTTCACTGTCAGCATTTTTTCCAAGCAAAACTAAAGCAGCATTTTTTTGAGCAAAATAATTTGCATTATCAACTTGATCACCTCTCGTTCCATTTCCGCATAAAGGGATTAAAATCATAGGTTTTTCAAGTGTTGCACATTCCCACAAAGAATTCGCTCCAGATCGAGAAATCACAATGTCAGCACATTTTATAACAGAAGGCATTTGTTCATAAATAAAATCGTAAGGTTTATAAAAATCGTCAGAACTTTGCATAATTTGTGGATTTGATTTAGCAAAAGAACTTCCAGTTTGATGAACAATAATAAATTTTTCTTTTAGCCAAGCAAGATTTTGAATAATAAGATTATTGATTTGCAAAGCTCCTAAACTTCCGCCAAGAACAAGCAAAACTGGCTTTTGAGTTTCTTTTTTTAAGTTCAAGAATTTTCTTCCTTCTTCATCACTCACATTATAAAAAATTGGGCGAACAGGATTTCCAGTTACAACACATTTTTTTTGCAAAGTTTCGCTAAAATATTTTTTTGTATCGGAATATGAAAGAAAAATATTTTTTGCACCAGAAGAATTTAATTTTATTGCAAGACCTGGCGTAAAATCACATTCGTGCGTAAAATATGGAATTTTTAATAATTTTGCAGCAAAACACGGAGGAACGCTTACAAAACCGCCTTTTGAAAACACGCAAACAGGCTTTATTTTTCTTAAAATATGAACTGATGAAAA
>CAZLXK010000271.1:0-3489 GCA_964563305.1 uncultured Treponema sp. | reverse complement strand
ATTTACTGGCGACCAATCAAAACTTTTGTTCACAAAAGAATAACGTTTTTGCGGAAATTTTAAAGTTTCCACGCTCGGATAATTTTTCCAAGTTACAATAAAATTTTCAGAATAAATGCTTGCGTTTATTGGAACGCCAAAATCACAAATTAAATTCCAATCAAGTTTTCCGTCCTGATTTTTATCATAAAAAATTGTTTCTGGCCGACCACGATTATATTTTACATAAAGATTTTCAATTCCGTCCCCGTTCGTATCTTGAACAATTACGCCACTATAAGAAGTAAAATATTCTTGAGCTTTCAAAATCGAATTTTCATCTTCAAGCAAAACTAAAAATTCATTTATAAATTTTAAATTTATTTCGTTATCAGAAAAACTCACAAAATAATCAAAAGCATTTTCTTCGCTTAACAAAGAATTTTCTAAGGCAAGAATCGCAAAAAGTGGATGTCGCAAACCTCTCGCTTGAAAAGATTTTAATAAACGTTCTTGAATGTCGCCTTTCGCAAAAAGTGCAGCGTAAATTTCAAGTTCAGCATTTTCTTCAGAGGTTTCATCAGAAGATTGTAAAATTTCATTCACAAAAAATTCGCTGATTTTTTCTACATTCGGATTTTGATTTTGCGGATTTTCAAACTTAAAAAATAAAAGCGGAAATCTTTTGTCTTCAAGATAAATTCTTCGTGCAACATCAATTTTTTCTCGTGCTTTCTGAACAGAATCTTCATCTCCAAGTCTGTAATAAGCTTTTGCTCGAATAAATTCCGCGTCCGAAGAATAAATCATTGGTTTTGAATCAAGAACATCAAAAACTTCTGCAAATCTTAAAGTGTCGCACAAAATGTCAGCGTAAAGAATGCGAGCCTTATCTTTATTGTAATCAAGCCAATTATTCAGCGTTAAAGATTTTTCAAGATTTTTTGAAATTTCAGCCTTTGACTCGCCCAAATTAAACTGAGAAAAAGCCAAAATGTACCACAAATCGCTTATATTTTGATCATATTCCAAGCCCAAACTTACTTGCGAAAATGCAGCATTATAATTTTTTTCGGAAATGTAATTACTTGCAAGTTTTAAGCATCGCAAAGCCGTTCTTCGATTTGCACCTTCAACATTTCTTTGCAAATAATTATTCTGATTTGAGTTCTGAGCAAAAATTAAAAAATTCACATTAAAAATAAAAAATAAAAGTGTTAAAATTTTTTTTACATATTTCATTTAATTTTTAAGATTCCTTTTTTACAATCCAATTTTTAAAACCGTAAATTTCGCCCCAAATATATAAAATTTCTTGTTTTCCAGAAAAATTATCAAGTTCAAGTCCTTGAATTATAGGAATTTTCTTCCGATTTTCGCCACATTGCCAATTATCTAAAATTTTATCGACCATTTTATAAGTTTGATTTTGATTTTCCTTAAGATTTTCTAAAGTTTTTTTACTATTATCAAGAATTTTATCTCCAACTTGAACATTTCTAAACGCAAAAGGAAATTTCAAATTTTCTAAAAAAAGTGAATATTTTTTTTTCTCAGTTTCAACTTCACTTTCAGTTTCTACGCTGATTTCAGCTTCAGATTCAATTTCATCAATTTTCTTAAAAAATTCTAATTCAATTCCTGTATTTTTTTTCTTTACACAAAGAATTTCATCTCCAATATAAAAACGACCTTCTTTATAAATTGTAACAAAAAAAACGGATTCTGTCGCCCTTTTGCATTTTTTTCTAAAAGTCAAATTTTCATCATTGCAAGAAAATTCTATATCAGCACAATTTTCTGAAATTTTCTGATTTTGCAAAATTTTCTGCAAAAAGTTTTCAATAAATTGATAAGGAACACGTTTTTTTGCTCCAATAAATTCAACAGCTTTGTAAATCAATCGAATTTGAACAACTTTATCCTCAAGTAAAAAAACTTTTTTTTCGTAAAGTAAAGAATTTTTTCTGATTTTTGAAATTTTAGCAAAAATTTCATCACAATAATTCTGAATAAAAGAATCTTCTTCTTTAAGTTTTTTCGCACTTAAAATAATTCCTTTTTTCCAAGTTAAAATATTTTCATCAAGAACTGGAACTACAAGATTTCTGATTTTATTACGAAACATTGAATTGTCAAAATTTGTATTGTCAGTTTTCCAATTTATATTTTGTTCTAACAAATATTTTTCGATTTCTGACCTTGGAATGCTTAAAAGTGGACGTAAAATTTTTTCGCGTTTTGTAGGAATTCCAGACAAAGCTTTTGAAGCACCTCCTTGAAAAAGTCGCATTAAAATAGTTTCGCATTGATCATTCAAATTGTGTGCAAGACACAAATAATCAATTTTTTCTTCTTCAATAAATTTTTCAAAACATTCGTAGCGCAATCTTCTTGCTGCATCTTCAATTCCACAAGATTTATTTTTTGCAAGTTCTTGAACAAGTCCGCGTTGTAAATTATATCGTCGACATTTTAAATCCAACTTAGCACAAAAATTTTCTACAAAAGAAGCATCGTCGCCACTTTCTTTTTCATTTCTGATGTTGTGATTTACAGTAACAACTTTTAACTGAATATTTTTTAATTTTTTTAAAATTTCATACAAAGACACTAAAAGCGAAATTGAATCTGCTCCGCCACTTACAGCAATTCCCAAACAAATATTTTGATTCAAATCCAAATTCTCTTTTTCAAGCGAGTTTTTTACAATATTTTCAAACTCAATTTTTTTCATATTCAAAAATCATAAAAAAAGCCCCCTGAAAACAGAGGGCATAAAATGCTAAATTAAAAATTATTACACTTATTTTTTAGGAGGTGCAATAGAAACAATCAAAGAACTTGGATTTGTAAGAACAGTAACTTTATCTCCAAGATTAAGATCTGCAACTGTAAATTTTCCGCCGATTTCAAGTTTAGAAACATCTGCAACAATGCTCTGTGGCATATCTTGTGGTAGAGCTTTAAGTTTTACATTTGGAATATGTTTTACCATAAAGCCACCTTTTAAAACACCAGCAGGAGTTCCTTCATAATGAATTTTCAAAACTGATGTAATAGGTTTTGTTCCACTTACAATATAAAAATCAGCATGAAGATTTTTATCAGTTTTAATATCATATTCTGTATCTTTTATATAAGCTTGATTATCTTGACCATCAATTTTAAGGTTAATAAGTGTTGTTTTTGTAATACTTCTCCATACTTTTGAAAATTCTGCTGCATCAACATCAAGCATAACTGATTCACCTTTTTCGTTATAAGCAACAGCAGGAATTCTTCCTTGTACGCGAAGTTTTTTAGAAATACTCTTTCCTGATTCTTTACGAGTATTTGCGTTAATTACAAATTGTTCCATTTTATAGAACTCCTCAAAAAAAATTTAACTTGAACAGTTTAAGTAAAAATTGTATACAACTTAATTATCTGGGACGGCAGGATTCGAACCTACGGAATGACGGCACCAAAAGCCGTTGTCTTACCACTTGACGACGTCCCAATTTATTA
>CAZLXK010000270.1:0-3531 GCA_964563305.1 uncultured Treponema sp. | reverse complement strand
CGCAGTTTTTCTCTTCTCCCGCAATGTAAACCCATTTTAATTCTTGATGATTTGAAAGTGCCGGAAAAATGTTTCCGTTAAGTTCTTCTTCTGCCTTGTCCTTATTTGAAATCTGAATTATCAAACACGGATTTACGCCAAGCAAATTTATGTAATCAGATTTTATTTCTTCAAACTTTTCAAGAGCATTTTCAAGCGAGTCATCTTCGGCTCCGTGTTCAATTTGTTTTATGATTTTTGCACTTTCCGCTTCAAGATTTGTAATTTCTACATCTGGAAGTTGACCGCGAGAAAGTTTTGGTGTTGCCGAAAAATTAATTATTGCAGAAAAATAATCATTCAATTCATCAAGATTTGTTGTTGCAATATGACATTCGTCTTTTATAAGATAAATGTTATTGTGAACCCCACTGTCATTGTCGGACTTGACTTTTGTGTCATTGTCGGACTTGCTCCGACAATCTTTTCTATCGTTATCAATAGATTCCCGTGTCAAGCACGGGAATGACATCTGTCCTATACTCCCTTTCATCGTCTGCAAAAAGTTTAAGAAAGTACCTTCGTTTTTAAGTTTGCTTTTTTCTTTGTATAAATCGCGAGGAAGAACGTAAACATTGTAATCTTTTGGAATAAAAAGGCTTCCTTCGCCACTAGAATCTGAATTGATTAAAAAAGGATTTAACTTTGGAAAAGTGCCGTTTTCGCTTAAATTTTTAAAAGATTTATAATTTTGTTCTGCAAGATTACTTTTTGAAAGCGTAGAAACAATAAAAATGGCATTTTTATTTTCAGAAATTATACGGTTCATAAAATCTGCCATCATAAAAGTTTTCCCACAGCCTGTCGGCGCTTTGAACGTAAACTCTTTTTGGTCTCGATTAAGAACATTCACCAATTTTGAAACTGCTTCATTTTGTAAATCTCTTGCTTCTTGTAACATTTTTTAGTTCTCCTGTCATGCTGAATTTATTTCAGCATCTCTTATTTATGAGATTCTGAAACTAGTTCAGAATGACATTACTCCACGCCTTTCTGTGTCCCCTCAAAGTTCTGGCACACCCATTCGATTTTTTCTTTTGTTGTAGAAAACTTTTCTTTTCCGTACAAAGTTTCATCGATTACATCAAATGCAGTTTTGCCGGGCAAGTGTTCAAAATTCGAAACTGTCTCAATTTCGTAAACGTCAAGATTTCCGCCGTAAGGCTTGTTGTTTTTGAGCCATGAAAAATTTGATGTGCCGTCATAGCACTTTCCTGTCATAATCCGTTTTAACCGTTTTGAAGTTACATCGTAGGCAATTCCGTTTGGAGTTACATCGTTTTTTTCGTTTAATTGGCAGAGAATAAAAGTTCGGTTTCCACCGTCTTGTTTGTTTAAATTTAAAACTGCGTGACCAGTTGTGCCTGAGCCTGCGAAGAAGTCGAGGACTGTAGCGTCTGTTTTTTCTAATCTCTCAATTAGCCAACTGATTAATTCAACTGGTTTAGGATAACCAAATTTCTTTTCATTAAAAATATTAAATAATAAATTTGAACCTTGTGTACTTGAAAAATCCATTATAATTCCACTTGCTTTTTTTGTGCGTTTTACAATATTTCCATCTTTATCGCAGTTTAAGTATTGTTTTGTATATATTTGCCAAATATCATTCTTATCTCTCTTAAATTCAATAAAACCATCTTTTATTCCCTTTAGTAATTTTTGTTTACTCCAACGCCAAGTAGCTTTATCTTTATTTGAATTTTCAGTAGGTCTTATTTTTGAGCCATCTGGACAAACTATTTCATAATCCAAACTTTTAGAATATTGTATAGAAGCACTAGCCAATTTAACCAATTGATATTTACCTCTTTCGTTTTCATATTCATCACTTAACTTGTATCTATCGTAATCTTCAATATCAACATTAACAAAAGGATTGCAACTATCTATGTTTTTCGAAAAACATATTACATATTCATGCTTTATTTTAAAATACTTACTATCAGACGAACCTCCACCTTCTTGATTTGCCCAAACCAAATTTGCTATAAAATTCTCTTCCCTAAACACTTCATCAAATAGACATTCTATATAAGCAAAATTTCTATCGTCGATGCTACAAAAAATTACACCATCGTCGCTTAAAAGTTGTTTTGCAAGAGTAAGCCGCAAGTAAAGCATAGAAAGCAGATTGTCGCGTGTAATTGCATTTTGATAATTCGTTTTTGCAAACTCGCCCATGCTATCTTTTCCGTAAGGCGGGTCAATGTAAATTACATCGATTTTTCCTTTGTATTGAATCAAAAGATTTTGAAGCGCCTCGTAATTGTCGCCGATTATCAATTTATTTACAGGTTTTGAATCGTCTGTGTGAAAAGAAAGTTTTTCATTTTTCTTAAAATATCTTATTGTATTATCTTCTTTTGGTTCAAGTTTTGCTTGGAAGTGTAATCCAGTTCGTTTGTACATCGTTCCCAAAGCAGAAATTTGAACAGCTTCATCATCAGAATCTGCATTTTGAATAAGTTTTGTTAAAAGTTTTGCATTTTCGGGTTCTAAAATTTTATCTTGAACACGCTTTTCTATTTCTGCAATTAAAGATTGTTTTATATTTGCTTGCGACATTTTATTCCTCTTTAGATTGTGAAATTACCTAATAATCTATAAAGAGTAATTATATTACCTTTTTAATAGTAATGCTATTACTAATTTACTAAATAATAGTAATTTAGTTCAATTCAAAATCAGAAAAACTTATTTGAAGATGTTTCTATGGATTTTATAGAAATAAAAAAGCGAGTAGGTGAAAATATTAAAACTTTAAGAAAATCAAAAAAACTTACACAAGAGCAATTTGCAGAAAAAGCTACAATTTCACCAGATATGATAAAAAGCATAGAGCAGGGAAGAACTTGGATTTCTGATAAAACTCTCGCTCAAATTACAGAAGCATTACAAATTGATGTTGTAAAATTGTTTATGCCAACCGACGGTTCATTCAAAAACGACAATAAAAATCTTGCGGAATTAAAATCTGCGATTGCAACTGATGTGAAGAATTATGTTGAAGAAGTGCTAAATGAGTTTTAGAAAATTGCTGTTAGATAAGTGCCAGTAGATTCTGAAACATACTTCGACAGGCTCAGTAACCGTTCAGAATGACGTGCTAACTGTCAGCAAATCAAAAATTAAACTGGATTTCGCTGATAAAAATTTATAACTTCGTCTTGGCACAGTTCGAGAATTTCTGTACATTCACTTCGATAAGCGCCTTTATTGTTATAAACCACCGAAGCGGCAAAATCAAAACTGTTTACGTCTAAATTGTCGTGCTCAAAAAAGTTTGTGCAAAACTCAATCGCCATAGAAAGAAATTGCGTGTAAATATTATTTATTGAATCTCTTAAACCGTGCGGAAAGCCTTGACCGTCAAATCTTTCGTGATGATGCATACACATATCAGAAGCAATTTGCACAAAAAACGCAACGTTTGGGCTAGAATTTACGCTGATTAAATCTGCTCCAGCGATTGTGTGCGTTTGCGGAAGT
>CAZLXK010000269.1:0-3539 GCA_964563305.1 uncultured Treponema sp. | reverse complement strand
CGTTTTAAGACTTGTAATTTCAAGGCTTAAAACTCGCTCATCTTCTCGAAAAAAAATCTAAAATTCCAGTTTTTCGAGATGCCCATAAAACAAAAAAGACTGCCAATTTTCTTAGCAGTCTTTAATTTTGTTAGCCAAACATCGCCACTGTAATGACTGCAACTAATAATTTCTTTTCATCACAAAACACAGCGGTTTACATTTTTAAGATTTTGCTGAAATCAGAAATTACTGTTTGTAAGCATATTCTGTAATTGACTGAAGTTCGTTTACTGTTGTGCCAAATTTTTGTGCAACTTTATAAACGCTGATTCTTGTAGGATTTCCGCGACTGTCAGTTCTATAACTATTTCGCTGAACAAGAACATTTGCTCCGTTATAAACTTGAACTTCTGCCAAAACTTCATTTGCGTCATATTTATAAAGCGTTTTTTCGCGAATATTATTAAAACCGTCGTATTCTTCAACAGAAGAAATTTTTCCGCTTTCAAGATAATTGTAAACTTGACGCATATTAAGTGAACCGTCACCAAAATATTGTACAATTTCTAGCGGTTGATTATTTTCGTTTACAGTTTTAATTCTGCGTGTTAAAAGCGAACCATCGCCATCGTAATAATCTTCTGTGATTTTTGAATCATCATATTTATAAATAATTCTTGATGTAAGTTTATTGTTTGCATCATATTCTGAATCAGTTTTTAACTTTCCGTCTGATTCATATTCAAGTTTTGTTGTCCAAAGAACATTTCCGTTTGCGTCAACAAATGTTTCTGAACTAAGATTTCGACTTGTATCATATTTAAACTGAAGTTTTCCTAAAAGTTCATCTTTTGCGTTGTAAGTTGAAGTTTCAATTTTTAAGCCTGTATCATCAAAAACATAAACTTCTTTTGCCGAAACTGCACGAAAATAATTTCCAAATTTTGAAGTAACTGAATAAGATGTTTGCGTATAAGAAGAAAATTTTCCGTTTGGAGTAAAAATTGAAGAATCATAAGCAAATGCACTAAATGCAGCAAATGCTAAAATTGCTGATATAACTAACTTTTTCATAAATTTTATGTCCTCCTATAAAATTTAAAATTAAATTCGCAATTTTCTGTTTGTAAAAGATTTTTACTTTTAACTTGTTGATTTTTAATTATATAACATTTGCCGACTTAAAAAAAGTCTAAATTGATGTAAAATGAATTTATGGATTTTTATGAATTAAATGCATTTTTGGTTTTAAGCGAAAATCTCAAATTTGCTAAAGCGTCTAAAGAATTAAATATGAGTCCTTCCGCTTTGAGCCGAATGATAAGCCGACTTGAAGATGAAAGCGGAGTTTTACTTTTTGACCGAAATTCTCGCGAAGTTTTGCTTACTGAAAATGGAAAAAAATTTGCTGATTTTGCAAAAACTTGTCTGATTCAAAAAAATGAACTTCTTGATTCTTTTTCAAAAAATAAAGATGAACTAAGCGGAACTTTAAATGTTTTTGCGAGCGTTACTGCGTGTTATTCGATTATGCCACCGTTTGTTAAAAAATTGACTGAAAAATATCCAAATTTGCATCTTTCGGTAGAAACTGGCGATCCTGCACTTGCATTTAATTCTGTTCGCGAAGGAAAAGCTCAGCTTGCCGTTGCTGCAATTCCGCAAACAAAACCTTACGATTTAGAATGTATTTCTATGAAAAAAAGTCCGCTAGTTTTTGCAGCAAGTAGTTCAGGTCCTTACACTAAAATTCAAGGAAGTCCGCAAGATATTGTTTCTTCAGTTCCGCTGATTTTACCAAAAGAAGGTTTGGCTCGGCTTAGATTTGATTCTTGGACAAAAAGTCGAAATGTAAAACCGTTTATTGCCGCTGAAACAGAAGGAAACGAAGCGGTTATGGCTTTGGCTGCATTAGGAATTGGAATTGGTTTAGTTCCGAAAATTGTTTTAGAAAATGGACCTTACAAAGAAGGATTTGTTTTTCACAGTGCAGGCAACGCTTTAGGATATTATGATATTGGCTTTATTCAAAAAAGTGGAATGCAAGGAACAGAACGCGAACGAAAACTCAGAAATGCAATCAGTGAAATTTTACAGAATATTGTAAATTCGAATGAAAAATAAAAAAACTTGCGGATTAAGAAAGAAATCGGCGGTTGAAGTCGCAAAAAAATTTCTAGCGACAAGGTCGAAATCATCAATATGTTGTGGTTTCGAGAACCTCAGCCACCGTATTTCATTCTTTTTAAATAATCATTTGAAACAATACTTCCAATCAAAATGTTAAAACTGTGTCTTTCATTCCGTTGGCTTTAAATTTTGCTGAAGATTTTCCGTAAACCAAAATATAAGCAATCAACTCGCCGTTAAAAGCGTGCCGATAATTTGCAGAATATTCTGTTACGTCGCTAAGATCGCCATTTTCAAGACCAACCAATTCTGCGTTTCCTTCTACTTCTACAGTAATTTTTGTGTCTGCTGTAGAAACAAAATTTCCAGCATCATCAGTAACATAAACTTCAACTTGTTTAAGTTCGCTGTTATTTGAATTTTCAACTTCGACATTAAGCCGACTCGCTGCTCCAGAATAACTTAGAACATCCATAACGTCGCCTGCTTTTGCAAGAAGTTCTGAACGTCCGTCAAAATCAACTGTAAAATCAACGTAAGGATTTTGCTCAGTTTCTTTTTGAGCAATCATTTTGTTGTCTAAAAAAAGTTGCACTGATTTTTGATTTGTGTAAACGCGAACATCAACTTTGTCGCCATCAGAATAATTCCAACTTTCGTTCCAATTTTCTGCTTTAGACGGAGATGTAAAGATTTTTACAAATTTTTCATCGCTCCACAACGCTTTTCTAAAGTAATAAATCGGTTTTTCAAATCCAGCCAAATTTAAAAGTCCAGCACCACTTCCGTGAACAGGCCAACCTTTTGCTTCTCCCAAATAATCAACTCCGGTCCACAAAAATTGTCCAGCAACATAATCATTTTTTTCTACAGATTTCCAATATTCAAGTCCGTGCTGATTTTCGCTACCTAAAAACATTTTGTTAGGAAAGCGTTTGTGATCTTGCTCGTAGAATTGCTCTTTGTAGTTGTAGCCAATTACATCAAGTGCGTCCACAACTCCGGTGTCAATCGAAAGTTCTGGAAAAGCAAGTGCCATTGTAACTGGGCGAGTTGTGTCCCACTTTTTTACTTCGGCAGAAAGCATTTTTGCAATAGAAGCAATTTGGCTAATGTCTGGATGATTTGGATTAAACTGACGTTCAGCTGCCGGTTTTGAAGCGTCATTATTTCCAGTCATTTCTTTGAATTTTGGCGAACAATATGGATCGTTTGGATAATCAATTTCGTTTCCAATGCTCCACATTATTACGCAAGGATGATTTTGCCTTTTTGTGATAAACGAACGAACATCTTGCTTGTAACAAGACAAAAAATCATCAGTAATTCCTTGATGACTTGGCGGATAAACATTATGACATTAGCACCATTTATTTGTAGGTTCTTTCCGTTCGTCATAAAGTTCATCGTAAACAATCAAGTCTATT
>CAZLXK010000268.1:0-3582 GCA_964563305.1 uncultured Treponema sp. | reverse complement strand
GAAATTGCTCCAAGCATATTTTTAAAATTATATTTTCCTGGAATCGAAAGCAAAGTTTCAATTCCGCCAATTTTAAAACTTGTTCCTTTTATTCCCAAATCTTTTACGTCACAAATGTTCGGATTAGAGTTTTCGCCGTAATAAATAATTTTTCCGCCTAAAGATTTTGCTTTTTGCGTCAAAAAATCACAAAAATCATCATCTTTTGGAATAAACGCGACTGCTTTTTGATTTTTTTCTTTATACAACGGAAAGTAATTGAAAATATTTGATTTTTCTTGAGCAATATTTTGTCTGCTTCCTAAAATTCCAATGTGTGCAGTTCCAATATTTGTAATCAAAGCGTATTGAGCTTTTAGAACTTTTGATATTTCAAGAATTTCATTTTTTCGATTCATTCCCATTTCAAAAATTCCAAGTTCATGATTTTTTCGGATTTTAAAAACGCTTAAAGGCAAGCCGGTTTCGCTGTTAAAATTTCCCTGATTATAAATAAGATTATATTTTTGAGAAAGCAAAGCAACTAAAATTTCTTTAGTTGTAGTTTTTCCGCTAGAACCTGTAATTGCGACTTTTACAAGATTCGGAAATTTTGAAACATATTTTTCTGCAATATTTTGCAAAGCAGTTAAAGTATTTTTTACGCAAATATAATTTACATTTTTATTTTTTTGCCAAACTTCACTAAAAAAAGCAGGATCTTTTTTATAAACATCTTCCGCCACAAAAACACAAGTTGCACCTTTTTCTACAGCTTGAGGAATAAATTTGTGTCCATCTTGAAATTCGCCAATAAGCGGAACAAAAAAACTTCCTTGTTTTACATTTCGGCTGTCAGTTTCTACGCTTGAAAAATAAAAATCTTCAGAATCAAAAATCAAATTTCCAAGGCAAGCGTTAAGAGTTTCTTCTTTTGTGAGTAGCGTTTCTTCGTTCATAAAAAACATCCTTTTTTGAAAATCAACGTTTTGTAAATCTACAAATCACTTTTTAAATCCTCATTTTTAAATACAATTTTAAATATCAAAAAATTTATGCTAAAACGCTTGTGAGCGAAGTCACTCCGGTTGGTGAGCGAAGTCGAACCATTGTTTCAGCAACGTTTTATAAATCTACTTTTTATTTTGCATTTCAACTCGCACAATTTCATCACTTTGAGCTTCTTTCATATTAAGTTCTTCAGTTGCAATTTTTTCAATTCGATCTGAACTTGAAAGCAAACTAATGTCAGTAATTAATTTTTTATTTTCCTCCACCAATTTTACTTGTTTTTCTTCTAATTCTTTTACAGAATCTTGAAGTTCTTTATATTTTCTCGACTGAATTCCGTTTAAAATCAACAAAGACGGAATCGCTAAAGCAACTAAACACGCAAAAAGCGTTTTAAAAAAGTTTTTAACTGAAAACTTGTCTATTTTTGGCAATTTTTGTTCATTCATAAATTTTTAAAACCTCTTTTTTAAACTTCAACTTTACAAAGATTCAACTCCATAAAGACGCTTTTCGTTTGCATCTTTTAGTTTTTTTACAACTCTAAGTTTTGCACTTCTTGAAGGAGAATTTTCTTTTATTTCTTGAGCTGACGGTTCAACTGGCTTATGAGTTAAAATTTTTGCACAAGGACTTCCGCCGCAATCACAAACGGATTGTTCTGGCGGGCAAACGCAAGATTTTCCTAAGTTTCTGAAGAAATTTTTTACAATTCTGTCTTCCAAAGAATGAAAAGTTATTACGCCAAGTTTTCCGTTAACTTTCAAAATGTTAAATGCGTCAAAAAGTGATTTTGGCAAGCGTTTTAATTCGCTGTTTACATAAATGCGCAAAGCTTGAAAAGTTCTTGTTGCAGGATGAATGTTTCCGTAGCGATATTTTGGCGGAACTGCATTAAATATTATGTCAGCCAAATTTTTTGTTGATACAATTTTTGATTTTTGCCTAGCGTCGCAAATTGCACGAGAAATTTGCCTTGAATATTTTTCGTCAGAATACAAATAAATCATATTTGCCAATTTTTCTTCGTCCATTGAATTTACAACATCTTCTGCACTTTCTTTTGTATTCGGATTTAAGCGCATATCAAGTTCTTCATCATGTCTAAAAGAAAATCCCCTCCCACTTTTTTCATAATGAAAAACACTAATTCCTAAATCGAACAAAATAATATTTGGACGTGGCAATTTTTTTGGATAATTTTTATAAAATTCATTAAACCAGCCGTTATAAAACTGCATTCTGCCATTTTCAGAAAAAGGAGCAAGACGTTCGCGAGCACGTTTTTGAATAACTGCATCAGCGTCAACGCCAAGCACTCGTAAAGAAGGATATTTTGTAAGAAAATTAAAAGAATGTCCGCCTTCACCCAATGTTGAATCGATCATGAATGCATTATTTTCGTATTCTTCGCCAATTGGAGACAAATAATTTAAACATTCATTCAATAAAACAGGCGTATGGACAATTTCCACTTTCTCTCTCCTAGTTTAAAGTTCCTTTATTTTTTATAGAAATCTCTAAAAACTAAAAATTTTTAAAGATAACTTTGCAAACAATAAGTTTTGTAAAAAAACAAAAAAATCCAAATCAAAAATCAAAACTTTACAAAAGAATGTCGCTCATAGTTTCAGCAGCTTTTTGAAATGAACTTTCAGTTTCTTCAAGATAATTACGATAACTTTGAGAATCCCACAATTCCATATATTTATTTATGCCAAGAATTGTACATTCCGATTTAAGTCCAGCGTATTCTCTTAAACTTTGAGGAATAGAAAGGCGTCCAGAACGGTCAAATTCAAGTTTTTGCGCAGGAGCAATAAATCTACGCATAACCAAACGTTTTTGATCATTAAAGAGTGAAACTGAACTTAAAATTTTTTCGTTAAGTGCAGTCCACTCTTCAACTGTAAAAAGCATTAGACAGCGGTCAAGTCCTTGCGTAATCATAAGAAAATCTTGTTGTAAAACGCCACGTAATTTTGCAGGAAAAAGAATTCTTCCCTTTTCGTCGAGCGTATTACGATATTCACCAATTAGCATTTCCATGCCACTGTCCACCACTTTTCCCCACTATTTCCCACTTATTTAACATTTTACTTCCAAATTTTATAAAGTCAATGCAAAAAATTGCCGATAATTGAATTTTCACAAAAAATTCAAAAAAAATAGTGTTTGTTTTTTTAGTAGACACAAGATATAGCGTTTTCTTTTTTTGAAGATTTTTGATGATTTTTGCCAGCACTTAGTGAGCAAAGTCGAACTTCGGCTGATCATTTTTTCTTAAAACCGCAATTTTTTTGTAATAACAGTCTAATCTTTCTGCGATAAGTTGCAGCTTTTTATTTTTTCATTAAAATACTTTTGATGATAAACACTTACAACGAAAGTTCTTTGCACAAAACCTTAAAATCTTTTTATGCTTTGCAAAACGAAGGTTCAAGAACAGAAGTTCAAATCGATCCTTATATTGTGGACATTCAAACTCAAGACGGAAATATAATCGAAATTCAAACTGCAAATCTTGGAGCTTTAAAAAAAAAATGTCAGTTTTTTATTAAAAATAAAAAAAATATAAAAATTGTTTATCCG
>CAZLXK010000267.1:0-3603 GCA_964563305.1 uncultured Treponema sp. | reverse complement strand
TATTGGTCAATGTTGCCGTCGCTTAGCAAAAATCAAAAAGAACGTTAAAAAATTGGTTCTGTGGCTCGCATTTGTGCAAACATTGGGCTTTTTTCTGTAGTTTCGCTGATTGTGCCGATTACAAATCTTCTTGGCGAAAAGTTTGGAAGTATGCAAAAAGCGTATTTTGTTTTTGCACTTGCCGTTGTGATTATTATGATTTCATTCTTGCTGATTACGATTTTTGGCGTTAAAGAAGATAAAACTTTTGTGGACAAAAAAAATCAGCATACTTCGCTTAAAGAAATGTTCCGCGTAATTTTTCAAAATGATCAACTTTTTGTAACTGGGATTTCTCTTTCTCTTTTTATGATTGGTTATATGACAACAACTTCGTTCGGTTTGTATTATTTTAAGTACGCTTACGGAAACGAAGGAATGTATTCAGTTTTTGCAGTTGTGCTTGGAATTTCGCAACTTGTAGCTCTTGTGATTTTCCCTTTGCTGAGTAAAAAATTTTCGCGTAAAGTTTTGTATACATTTTCTACAATTTTAGTCGTTTTAGGTTACGTTTTATTTTTCTTTGCGCCAACTACAACTTTTGTGTTTATTGGAATTGCTGGAGTCATGATTTTTGTAGGCGAAGCGTTTATTCAGTTGATGATGCTTATGTTTTTAACCGACAGCGTGGAATATGGCGAGTGGAAATTTCATAAAAGGAACGACAGCGTTTCTCTTTCTCTTCAACCTTTTATTAACAAAATGGGCGGTGCGGTTGCCAGCGGAATTACGGGCGCAGTTGTTATAATTTCTGGAATGAAAGATGCAACAAGTTCCGCTGATATGACGAGTCGCGGTCTTTTAATCTTAAAAATTGCAATGTTGATTTTGCCATTAATTTGTATTCTTGCGGGATTTATTGTATGGAAAACAAAATATATCTTGGACGACAAAATGTACAATAAAATCATCGAGGAAAATAATCAGCGGAAAAATTCTGAAAGTGCGATTTAGGAAATAAAAATGAAAACAAAAAGTTCTTCAAATCAAAATCACAAAAGTAAAAATCTTACAATGGAAAGTTCCGTTTATGATGTTTACAAAAATCCCATAGGATATGACATAATTCAAAAACTTCTTATGCAAATGGGAAAAAGCGAAAACTTAGTATTAAATCCGTTTGTAAAAAACTTAAAATTAAAAACGCTCATCAAACTTTTTAAAAATAAGATTTCGCAGCAATTTTTTGACAGTTTGCTTTTTATGCTTAACCGCGACACGCAGGAGTTTTGTGCATCAAAAGATGAAATTGTTCACGCTTGGTGGAAAGAAGCGGTTTTTTATCAGATTTATCCGCGAAGTTTTTATGATTCAAATGATGATGGAATTGGAGATTTGCGGGGCATTATAGAAAAACTTGATTACTTAAAAGAACTTGGAATAAATGCAATTTGGCTTTCTCCAATTTATGATTCACCAAATGATGACAACGGTTACGACATTCGCGATTATTACAAAATTATGGCAGAATTTGGGACAATGGCTGATTTTGATGAACTTTTATCTTGTGCTCACGAAAAAGGCATTCGCTTAATTATGGATTTGGTTGTAAATCACACTTCTGATGAACACGAATGGTTTAAATCCGCTTTAAATGACAAAAATTCGCCTTACAGAAATTATTATTTTATTCGCGATGATGATTTTTTTGATGATGATTCGCCAATTCACGATAAAAAAGCGTCGCTTAACGCCGCGAAAGTGCCAGCTGCCGCCGAAAACCGCAACTTGACTGCAAAAACTGCCAGTTCATCAAGCAAACCGCCAGTTTCTCAAGAAAACCGCGAGTTTTCTCGCGAAACTGCCAGTTCATCAAGCAAACCGCCAGTTTCTCAAGAAAAGTGTGAGTCTGCAAACGAAACCGCCAGTTCACCTAAAAATCAGAAAAATCCGCCAAACAACTGGACATCTTTTTTTTCAGGTTCGGCTTGGAATCACTACGAAAAACAAAAACTTTGGGCTTTGCATCTTTTTTCAAAAAAACAAATTGACTTAAATTGGGACAATCCTTCTTTGCGAAACGATGTAATTAAAATGATAAATTGGTGGCTCGATAAAGGCGTGGACGGTTTTAGGCTTGATGTAATAAATTATATTTCAAAAACGCCAGGCCTTCCGCAAGGAGATAAAACAATCGGGCAGTTAATTGGTTTTACCGGAATGGAACATTATTTTTACGGTCCGCACTTGCACGAATATCTCAACGAAATAAATCAAAAAGCATTTTCGCCACACAAAGCATTTTCTGTAGGAGAAACGCCCGGACTTGGCTTAAAAATGGCACAACTTGTAACCGCCCAAGAACGCAAAGAACTTGATATGATTTTTAACTTTGATCATTTAGAAACGCCAGGTCACGTTCGCTTTGATGATTATGAATACGATTTGAATTTTTACCGCGATTTTATTGTGAATTGGATGCAAAATTACGGAAATCAGTGTTGGACATCTTTATTTTTTGACAATCACGACAATCCGCGAATGATAAGTAAAGTTACAAAAGACAAAAACCTTCAAGTTCAAGTTGCAAAACTTTTAGCAACAATGCAAATGACATTAAAAGGCACGCCGTTTATTTTTCAAGGCGATGAAATAGGCTTAAGAAATTACGATTTTACTTCGATTGATCAAATTACAGACGTAGAATCAAAAGGAAAATATAAAGAACTTTGCGCTAAAATGAGCGAAACTGACGCTTTTAAAATTATTTTAGCAGGAACTCGAGAACACGCAAGAGTTTTACTTCCTTGGAATAAAAATCCGAATGAAAATCACGCTGAAAGTCAGAATAAAAATCCGCAAAATCAGCAAAAAGTTGCATTTTTTGAAAATCAAGAAATTCATCTTGACGTAGAAAACGTTTACAAAAAATTGATTTCACTTAGAAAAGAAAATCTTGCACTTGTTTACGGAAACTTTACTTTGCTTAAGAAAAAGCACGACAGATTCACTTTTTCGCGAGAATATAAAGGCGAAACTTTTATAATTGACTGCAATTTAGGGCAAAAAACTCGCCGTTCGCACAAAATTGGCAAAAACTTTAATTTGATTTTTGACACTTACGACGAAAAAGCAAATCACGCTGAAAATTTGTCAGTTTTAAAACCTTACGAAGCACGAATTTTTTATTGGAAATCAAGTTCAAGCATTACGGGGCAATGATCGCTTCCAAAAACATCAGTTAAAATTGTGCTTGATTTTACTTTTGGAACAAAATCATTGTTTACGCAAAGATAATCAATTCTCCAACCAATATTTCGCTCGCGGGCAGCAGTTCTATAACTCCACCAAGAATAATGTCCGCCTTCTTTACAAAAAAGACGGAATGTGTCTGTGTAGCCGTTTGCTAAGAAAAAATCCATCCAAGCACGCTCTTCTGGCAAATATCCAGCGTTTCCTTCATTTTGCTTAGGATTTGCAATGTCGTTTGGCGTGTGAGCAATGTTATAGTCGCCACAAAGAACCAAATTATAGCCTTCTCCCACAAGAAAGTTGCACTTTTTAAAAATTGCGTCGCAAAACCTAAGTTTATAATCAAGACGCTTACCTTTGTCTTGGCTGTTT
>CAZLXK010000266.1:0-3647 GCA_964563305.1 uncultured Treponema sp. | reverse complement strand
CCGAGGGGCGCGAGTGCGCAAGGCAGATTGACGAGTATCTTATGGGATACACGAATCTCTAGGCATAATGGAAGGCGTATGAAGCAAGATGGCATTTCTTATTTCATACGTCTTAGTTCTGCAGTCATTTCAATATTTTTCATTTCTTACTCGTCCGCATTCCGTCGTAAGTCCGTGCGATTTTTACTATTTTATTTCGGAATCTGTTTTGAAACATTCCACAAGTCATGTTGAGCGAAGCGCAGAGCCAGCCGACAAGGATGTCGGCTAAAAGCAAACCAATTTTGCAAGTTTTTCAATAGAAAAACTTGTTTGCGACAGGATGTCGCAAAGATTCTTCGCTAGACTCTTCGCGTTGCTCAGAGCAAGTGTGGCTAGAATGACGTAGAATACTTTTGAAACAGGCTCACTTGACTTTATCCGCCCTTGTGATTTTTCCCGCGAAAAACGAAAGCGCGCCCACAACTTTTTCAATCGCAGAAACGCAGACTTTCTGCTTTTCCGTGACTGGAATTTCCGAATCAGAAATATCTTGTGATTTTTCATCGTCACTTGAAGCGTAGATTTTCCTCAAGTCAAGGTTCAGCTCACGGCTTCCGCATTTCGGGCATTTTAGATTGAGTTGTTGAGCATCAACTTGATGATTTTCGATTTTTTGATTTGATTTTTTAAAAAGTGTGGTTTTTTGTGGATTCTTGTTCGACGTGAACTTAAATCCGCAATCGCGGCAAGTGTAGGAGAAACCGAAAGTTTGATGTGGAGCGCTTTTTGTCATTTGATCTTCAAGTTCACTTTACAACCGATGAAAAATCATTTCAAGACAATCATGCTTTTGTCGCCGAACGCTTCCGTCAAGTCATCTGAAATTTTTTCAGCAAGCCAGACTTTTGCGTTGTTCATATCGGCAATCTGATTTTTCTCCTTGTCAAAAACAGCAGCAACTATGCGGAATTTGCCGTCATCTTTTTTTTCTCTGATTGCGGCTGCAATTAAATTTGAATTTTCCTGAAGTTTTTTTACGACATCATCACGCTTGAAAAACGCCAAAATCTCGCTCATATCAAGGATTTTCACAAATTCCACTTTTCCCGCAGACTTTTTTGAAAGGCAGACGACTGCAATTCCAGCAGCCACCACAATCGCGCCGCCGATTATAAATTTCATCATAAAACTTTCCTTCCTATTTCAAGACAATCATGCTTTTGTCGCCGAACGCTTCTTTTGTTTCTTCGTCAATGTCGTTTGCGCTGATTCCCTGCGCATCGCTCATATCGACGATTTGATTTTCAGCTTTGTCAAAAAGGCAGTTCACAACTTTGTAGTCGCCGTTCTCAAGATTTTCCTTGATTGCAACCGCGATTCTGTCGCTGTCCTCCTGAAGCTTTTTAATCCGTGAAGGATTCTTAAAATAATCTACGATATTTTTCGCAAAATTGATTACCGCAAGAAAAATCTTTTTGATTCCGTTCCAAATTTTTTCAAGAAGCTCGATAAAAAAATCCATATTTTTCTCCTATCTCAAAATAATCATATTTTTGTCACCAAAAGCGTTTTTCAAGTCCGCGTCGATTGAATTGCAATGGACGATTAAAAAAGGCGACTTGCTGTCTGGAAGCGGATTTCCGTTTTTGTCCAGAAGCGAAATTTTCACGTCAAGTTTTTGTCCGCCGTCATTTTTCGCCGTTTTGTAGACGACCGCGCCTGAATGAATTTCCGCGCTGATTTTAGGTTTTATCCAGCCGACACAATCCTGAAAAGTCAAAATCTCCGTCGTCCTTTCCTCGCAGTTCCATGCAAATTCAAGGAATTTCTTAAAATCGCCGAATTTTTCCTGAAATTTCTGGGAAAGCTCGTCAAAATCAATATCGTTCTCAGCCGCTTTTCCTTTGATGAATTTTCCGATTTGATCAAAAATATCATCAACATTATTTATCATTTTTATCTTCTCCTTCTGATGATTTTTTCATCAGTTTTTTTAATATTGAAATTTCCTGTTTCAAGATTTGATTTTATGTTTTTTGAAAGTTTTTCCTTGCGTTCCTGCTCTTTTTTCCGAAGAGCCTCGCGCTCGTTCTTTTTTGAATTGAACGCCTGAGCCAAAATCTTGCTTGTGACATTTGAATCTGATTTTGCCGCGAGAACCAACGCCTGCAGAACGCAGTTCTTTATTTCGCGCCCGGAAAATCCGTCGGAAATTTCTGAAAGCCCGTCAAAAATTTTTGAATCCTCCGCAAAAATATCTTCCGAATAAGGAGCGTTTTTCGGCAGTTTGCTTTTTATGATTTTTTTTCTGCCTTCAAAATCTGGAAGCTTAAATTCGACGTGGCGTAGAATCCGGCTTTCAAAAGCACGGTCGTAATTTTCGTGAAGATTTGTCGCAAAAAACACAATTCCGTTGAATTCCTCGAGCTTCATCAGCATCTGGCTGCGGAGCGAGTTGATAGCCTGCTCGCTTCCCGAATCAACATTTGTGATTCTTTTTCCTAAAAATGAATCCGCCTCGTCAAAGAAAATAACCGCGTCTTCTTTTTCCGCCTCGTCAAAAGCCGCGATAAGATTTTTTGGAGCTTCTCCGACATATTTTGACTCAATGTCCGCGTAGTTCAAAATCAGGATTTTTTTGTTCAGCTCCTTTGCAATCGCATGAACCGTCATCGTTTTTCCAGTTCCCGGCGGACCGAAAAAATTGACGATTGAGCGCGGAACCGGGTCGATTTCAATAAATCCCCATTCGTAGTAGATTTTCCGCATATTTTTGAGGAGCGAAATGACTTCATCAATCTGATTCTTTGTCTCGTCCGGCAAAACAACCTGCGAAAAAGAAAATTTCGGCTCAACCGGAGAAACTGAAATTCTTGTCTGCGTTTTTTCTTCCGCTTGATTTTTCGTGATTTTATCAAAATCTTCTTTTTCAAATCCGATGTAAAAAACAAAAGCGAGATTCTGCGTTTCCTCCTGATTTGAATCCCTGAAAGCGACATCGATTTTTGCGGAAAGAAGATTCAGCTGCACATCTTTTTCAAGTTTCTGGGCTGCCTTTTTTTCCGTCACAAAGCTGAATTTCTTTTGATTTTCATTTTTATCCTGAACAAGAATTCCGACTGAGAAATCATTTTTTTCCTGCCATAAAGCGATTTTGTCTTTCAGCTTGCCTGTAATTTGAAGATTTTCAGCATTTTTTACCGATGAAATGTTTTTTATGAAAATCTCAGGCATAAATCATCATTCCTTCATAAATATCAGAGGAAATTTCGTCTGGTTCAAAACAATATTTCTCATTTTCAGTTTCAACTTCAATTCGGTTTGTTTTATTCAGACCGCAATCCACGATATTGTAGTCACCTTTTTTCTGACATTCTGTGATTTTTGCGCTCAATTCATTTTTTCCGAGTTCTTCTTTTTTCTTTTTTAGCCAGTTTTTTAAATATGAAATTGTCAGCCGCGTGACTTTTACAATCGCCGCACCGACCGCGCCAGCTGCAATTGCTCCGCCAATCATAGACGCAATTCCGGGAGCAACGAATGGCAAAATAAATGGCAACATAAAAATCCTCGCCTATTACTATATCTTTTCTTATTAGATATTAGCACGACTTATTTTTCACGTCAATATTATGTTCTAAAACTTATGATAATAACCTAATCTA
>CAZLXK010000265.1:0-3694 GCA_964563305.1 uncultured Treponema sp. | reverse complement strand
GTTTTATGTTTACAGTACGGGGCGAGGAATGGGAAAACGAAGACACAGATCACCCTTTAAGGCGAATTACTGATATTGATAAAATTTTTGAAGTTAGCGCGGTTACTTTTCCTGCGTATGAACAAACAGATATTTCTGCACGATGTAAAGAGCAGTTGGAGAACTGTAAAAATCTGTTGGAGAACAGAAAAAAAGAAGCGGAAAATCTTAAAATAAAAAATGACTTGGATGAACGCAAAAGAAAAATTGTGTTACTAGAATTAAACTAATTTTACTAAAAAAGGAAAAATAAAATGAAAGAATTATTTGAAGAAAGAGCGAAAAAAATTGAAGAAATGAAAAAGATTGACGAAAACGCAAAAGAAAGAGCATTAAATCCAGAGGAAAGAAGTGCTTTTGAAAAACTTGAAAGTGAAATCCGAGAACTTGATACAAAAATTGACGCGGAAAAAAGAAAAAGTACACTTAACGGATTTTCTGAAAAAGTACCTTTAGCACGTGAAGACAATCAAAAAAATGAAGTAAACGAGCGGGCAAGTGCTTTTGTTGCAAGTGGCAAAACTCAAATGAGAGCATTGCTTTCAAGTGGCACAATCGCAAAACCTACAAATGTAGGAACTGACATTGCGGGGCTTGGGGAAATTGGGAACTCAATTGTTGACGATGTTAGAGCGGTTGCATTAAGTGGAACTGGTGCTTGGGTTGAGCCTTATAAAGACACAGAGGCAAGTGCGGCAGATGTAACTGATGGCTCACAAATCAGCGGCACTGGAGCAACATTCAAGTACGTTGAAATTTCACCGAAAGAATGGGGCGTTCTTGATGAAATTTCAAATCAAGTAAGAAAACTTAGCCCAGTTGATTATTTGAGTGCAATCGAAAAATCAGCGTTGATTGCATTGCGCGAAAAAGCAGCCGCTACAATTATCGCGGCAATCAAAGCGTCAACTTTGGCAGAAAAGAAAACTTATGCTTTAGACGCTACTTTTGTACGTTCTTTAGTTTTGGGTTATCGTTCAATCGCGGGCAAGGGCAATGTAAAACTTTATATTGCACAAGAAGATTTAGCAACTTTGGGCGCGGTTCGTGGCACAAACGAAAAGAAACCAGTTTACGAAATTGAATTTGATGCTGGCACTACAACTTCGGGAACAATCAAAGACGGCGGAACTGCGGTTCAATTCAGAGTTTTGGACGGACTTACAAAAGGAACTCAATATTTTGGACAACCTCAAAATGTTGTAATGCCAATGTGGGACAATTACCAAATTGAAACAGATCAAGGCGGTGATTATTTCAAACGCAACGTAATGGGAATTCGTGGACTTCAAACTGCAAACGTAGATTTGTGCGCAAAAAAGGGTATGCAAATCGTTTCTCAAAATGGTGAGTAGAATTTAATTCAAGGGTTTATTGTTTTACCTTGATTAAATAATGTTTTTTGACTAGTAAGAAAAAATTGCTCCTTGTTTTCTTGCTAGTCTTTTCTTTAACAAAAAGGATTTAAAAATGTCAGATGAAGTTCAAGATGAAGTTTTAGAAAATAAAAATCAGCAATCAGAAACTGAAACTGAAAATCAAGAAAATCACAAAATCATGACGGTTGCCGAACTTGAAAAATTTATAAATAAATATCCAGAAGACGAAAGTTTAGCACAAATTTATGTAGACGCGGCAATTGAGGCAATAAATAGATTTTTAGGTTATGACGTGGAATTAAAAGATTATGAAACAATTTCTTATGGCGACAATGGCACCCTATTTGAACTTGAAGCATATCCACTACACGAATTAAAAAGCGTTAAAGAAAATGATGTAAATCTTGAAACTTCATTATTTAGAATTAAAAACAAAAACTATCTTGAATATAAGTTCGGACGTGGCATTTTTTTAAAAAACAATTTGTACACAATTTCTTATAGTGCAGGTTTTGAAAAAGTCCCGCAAGAAATTAAAAATGTATGTTTAAGAATTGCGAGCGTATTATGGGAAAGCGAGGGCGGAAATCTTGCAGTATCATCTACAAGTTTTGCAGACAATGGCTCACGCGTTTTCAATAATTTTAAAATTGAAAGATTTTTAGAAGAAATATCATCTTACAAAATACAAAATCTAGGTGTGTAAAATTGGCAAAAGAAAAACAATGGATAGTAGTAGAAGCAGAAATTGACGCGGTTCAAGAGGCGTTAAGTTCAACTTCAAAAAGTTTTACGTCAATTCAAAAACAAGCACTCGGAATAATTGCACGGCGTGGCGTTCAATTTATAAGACGCGATATAAAAAGTACAATTTTACATTCTGATCGTTCGACTGGTGAATTACAAAAATCTTACGGATTTCGCGTTAAAAAAGACGGTTCAGAGGCAAATATTTATCCAAAAGGGATGGGCGGTTCAAAAATATTTCCTAAGGCTTTTACAAACAATTACGGAATTAAAAAAGGTAATTGGGAAATCAAACCAAAAGGATTTATTGAAAGAACTGAAAACTTACTTGACACAAATAATTTTGAAAGTGATTTACAAACAATGGTTAATAAAGTTTTAGATAGATATTGGGGTTAAAAATGGAAATTGCAGAAAGCCTTAAAAAAATCATTTTAGAAAAGTTCGATATTTTTACATCAAAAAATATTGCAATCGGAAGTGTTGACCCGTCAAGGTTTAATTCCACTTCAAATTATTGTGTGATTATTCCAGAAACAAAAACAATTACAGAGACAAATCTTGATGAAAGTTTTGAATGTGAAACTAAGTTTACAATTTCAATGATGTTTCGTGGAGCAAAACATTCAGACCTTATAAAAACAATGGAAAGTGTCGCAGATGATTTTAACAAACTTCTTTTAAGTGATTTTGACTTAGACGGAAACGCAAAAGACATAACGCCGGGAGCAATTAAATATTTTTATGATTGTGGCACAGTTGAAAAACAATCAACAGGTTTAGACATAGAATTGACTATAACAAGTGAAGAAACTTTTTAATAAACAAAAGAGGATATTATTATGGCAAAAAAAGAATTGATTAAAAAACACAAAATTGCAGTCTACGTAAATGGCGGAACTTCTGGAACTGAAAACTGGGTAAGAATAAAAAAAGCAACCGAGTTTTCACGCTCAATGAATCCAACAACTGAAGAACGCGATTACATCGCAGACGAACATCCAACAACTGAACTTATGGATTACAAGCCTAGCGAAGAGTTGTCAATTACAACTTATCAAGGCGAAGAAGATTTTGAACTTCTTTATAAATTGTACAAATAGCGTTCAATCGGCGATGACGCTAAAAGGGAGTTTATGATTGTTTACATTTTTGACAGCAAAACTGTAAATGATTCTAACGATGGAACAGCAAAAACTTATTATTATGCAGACAAAACCGAAGCGACTTTAGTTTTGAATGAATTTAATTCAAGTTCAAGTTCTTTAAGTGCTACAGTTTACGAAAACGGAACTGCAACAAAAGGCTATGTAGAATTTGAAACAAACGGAAGTCCAAAATTTACGGCGGGCGAAATTCCTACAACTAACGAAGCCGCATAATGATTGATTTAGAAAAAATGTCTTTACCTAATTCAATAGTTGTTTTAGGTAAAGATTTTGAAATTCACACTGATTTTCAATATTTCATTATTTTTTCGCGAATGTTAAAAGAAAATCATCAAGTAGATGATTTTGATTTTTTTTATA
>CAZLXK010000264.1:0-3750 GCA_964563305.1 uncultured Treponema sp. | reverse complement strand
TGATCAAAATCCGTCGCCTTGTATTCGTTGCGGAAAATGTAGAAGAATTTGTCCAGAAAATTTATTTCCAGATTTAATTTATGAACATCTTACAGAAGATTTTGAAATTTCTACTTTAATGAAGCAAACTGTAAATCTTTGTTCTGAATGTAATTTGTGCAATTCAATTTGTCCTTCAAGACTTCCTTTAAGTCAAAGTATTTTACTTTTGAAAAATCAACTTTTAGAAAATCAAAGTCAAGAATGAGGATTTTATGACAAATATTTATAATCAAAATTCAATAAAAAATATAACATTAAAACCTTTTAGTTTTATAAGCAAATCTGTAGAAACTCGTGGAATTTTTATTTTAGTTTTGCTTTTACTTCAAGTTTTAATGCTTTTTTTTACAAAAAGTTTTTCTTCGCTGGTTTTAGTTTTGTTTGCAGTTCTTGCGAGCGTTTTTTCTGAACTGATTTATTATTTTACAAAGAAAAAATTTGCTTCAAGTTTTATATATTCTGTAATTAACGGAATTTTAGCAGGACTTTTAGTTCCTCAAGATTATCCGCCGTTTGCGATTTTTATTATAACATTTTTTTGCTTTACAATTTGTAAATTTGCTTGGGACGGATTTGGTCATTCTTGGGTAAATCCTATAGCACTTACAGTTGTGCTTTTATACTTTTTAAATCCTGATTATTTTAAAAATTTCTCATTAGATTTTGAGTCGCTTAAAGTAAAAAATCCTACGCTGCTTTTAATTCAAAATGGAACAGTTCCAATTCTTTCGATTGATTCTAAAATCACCGAATTTTTAAATAAAACTGTATTTAATTTATTTGGCATTGTTATTCCAGAAGGTTATATTTCGTTTTTTTGGGATTCTGGAGCAAATATTGCCGCGTTTAGATTTAATTTTATAACTTTAGTTTCATCAATTATTCTTTTGTCTTTTGATATGATTGATGCTCTTATTCCAACAATTTTTATTTTTACATATTCAGTTTTAGTTAGATTTGTTTTTCCTCTGTTTTTAGGTGAAACTTCAATTTCTGGCGACATTTTTCTTGCACTTTTAACAAGCGGAACTTTATTTTCTACACTTTACTTGTTGCAGTTTTTTGGAACAACGCCGTTAAGTCTTTGCGGAAAAATTTGCTTTGCAATTATTTCAGGAATTTTGGCATTTTTTATAATCGGATTTGGAACATCTTCTTGCGGATACATTTTTGTAATTCTTTGTATGAATGTAATTTCGCCAATCATTCAATATTTTGAAAGTCTTGCAGTTAAAAATAAACTTAACAAAGTTCTTCTTCCAAAAATAAAAGCTCTAAAAGAGGTTGATAATGTTTAAAAAAGATGAACAAGAAAATCTTAAAAATTTTTCAACTAACGCCGAAAAATCTGATTTTAATAAAGAAGATAAATTTTCTGCTCAAGAAATGTCAAAAGAATCAGAAAATTTAGAAAAATCAGAAAATTCAAAAATTTCAGAAAGTTTAGAAAATCAACTTGATTCAAAAGAAATCTTAAAACAAAAATATTTAAATATTTTAATAAAATATGGAATTCTCTTTGGAATTTTTGTGATTATGAGTGCTTTTTTAGTTTTATTTACGTTACTTGGGAAAAACAAAAATAAAAAAGAATTATTGTCTGCTATAAATGAAACTTTACAAATTTATTGCGAAAATAATAATTTGGAAAATATAAAAGCAATTCAATGGGAAAATAAAAAAATTCCTTTTCACACAAATTATGCAATTTTTGAACTTGATAAGCAAGCTTCAAGAAATTTTTCTTATGCGTTTATGATTCGTACGGCGACAATTTACGGTCCAGAATCTTGCGTTTACCTTTATGAACCTAAAAATGATAATGTTCTTTTTGTTGGAATTGCAGATATTGTGGGAAAAAGCAAATCTTACATTGAAGAATCTATAAAACCGTCGCAAATTTCATATTGGACACAAAAAATTCCTAATATTTATAAATATTTTTTAAGTGAGGCAAATAATGAAACTGAATAAAAATGATTTGTTTATTTATCTTTTACTTTCACTTTCAATGTTAGTTTTTGTGCCAGGAAGATTTTCTTACGGACTTATTTTGATTCTTGAATATAATTTTATTTTGCTTCTTGGAATTTTATTTTCAAAATTAATTTATGTTCTACATTTAGAAGATTTAAAAAATGTTTGTCTTGCGATTGGAATAATATTTTTTGCAGTTTTATATAAACTTTTTATTCGACTTTATTCGCCTTTGATTGCATTTAACTTAGGAATTTTATTTTATATGCCACCTTTAAGCGTTTTTGTACTAGGAAATATTTATAGTAAAAGCAAAGAAACTTCGCTTGTAAATCAATTAAAGTCAACAATGTCTAAAAGTTTATTTTTTACAATTTATGCACTTATTTTTTATATTTTAAGAGATTTATTTGGTTACGGAACAATTTCGCTTCCTTCAATTCACGGCGTTTATGAACTTTTTGTAATTAAAGAAATGAAATATTCGTTTTTAGGAATTTTCTTTGCATCAATTCCGGGAGCCTTATTTTTGGTTTCAATTTTTTACATTTTAATTTCATATTTTTTTAATTCCGCAAATATTTTTAAAAACAAAACTGGAGAATAAAAATGTTAGAAAATATTTTAAATTACTTATTTTTTACTTCGATAGTTTTAATTTATGGCGTAGGAATTGAAAAAACTGTTTTGCCTAAAATCAAATTTTCCGAACATATCTTAAAATCAATAAAATTGTTGCTTTCCGTATGTTCTTGTTGTGCATTATCTTACATTTTTTGTTATAAACTTTTATTCAAATTTAATCTTTTTGAATTAGTACCTTTTGTTTCAGTTATAATTTTTTGTGTATTTTCAATTTTTATTGAACTGATTTTTAGAATTACGGCAAAATTTTCTGCTGCAGATTTTGGTTTATCGTTTATAATAGTTTTAATTGCACTTACAGAAAGTTTTTCGTTAGGAGAATGTCTTATTATTGCTTGCATTTGTAGTTTTTCATATTTTATTTTTGTTCCTTTATTTTCTCTGATTTTAAAAAGAACTGATTTGTATAAAACAAAATATAATTTTGAAAGAACTGCATATATTCTTTTAACAATTTCTGTTTTGATTTTGATTTTGTTAGTTGTAAATGTTTCTTGGTTAAATAAAGAGGTTTTTAATTGGTCGCATTAATTTTGTTTAGTCTTTTATTTTTATTTTTAGCATCTTTGATTTTAACATTCAATAATTGTATTTTAATTCCTTCCCTTAAAACTCGAGATTTTAATCTTGATGAAACTTTATTTTCTGTAAATGAAATAAATTTAAAAAAATTAAAAGGTGATTTTAAAAAATCGAATCAAAAAAACAAAAATTTAATTGCTTTTGTAAAAAATGAATCAAATAAAGAGAGTAGTGAAAAACTTTTTAATTATTTAGGGCCAAAAAACTGTGAATTTTTTATTCAAAATTATGAAAGTGAATACGAAAATATTGAAAATTGTTTAGGATTTGGAAATTGTTCTGAAATTTGTCCTCAAAATGCTATAGAAATTATAGAAAATGTTGCTTATGTAAATGAACTTTGTTCTGCTTGCGGAAAATGCTTAAGTGAATGTCCCAAAAATTTAATTTCTTTAGTTGAAAAAAAGCAAAATTTAAAAGAAAATTTAGAAAGTGCGAATTTAAACAAAAAATCCTTAAATAAAATTCTATCAATTTTTAACAGACGCTTTTATTTTTATTCAA
>CAZLXK010000263.1:0-3766 GCA_964563305.1 uncultured Treponema sp. | reverse complement strand
TATTGATAATATGGGAATTGATGGTAAAAATGTTATTGAAATTGCAAATCCTATGAGCGAAAATTATCAATTTGTGCGACCTTCGATTATTGCGTCTTTGTTTGAAGCGGAAAGCCAAAGTGCAAATGCAGTTTATCCACACAAAATTTTTGAAGTTGGAAAAGTTGCATTTATTGACGCGAGCGAAAATACTGGAACAAAAACGATTCAGTCGCTTGGTTTTTTGACTGCTTCTAATAATGCGAATTTTAATGATGCTGCAAGTGAAGTTAGTACGTTGCTTTATTATCTTGATCATAAATATGAAGTAAAAGAAACCGAAGATCCTCGATTTATTCTTGGTCGTCAAGCGGGAATTTTAGTTGACGAAAAACAAGTTGGAATTTTTGGTGAAATTCATCCGCAAATTCTTGAAAATTGGCAAGTTGGCGTGCCTTGTGTTGCTGGCGAAATTGATCTTGAAGAATTAATGGCGAGCGAACCTAAAGAACATTCTGATTTGTCTAATTTGTCGCAAAAAAATCCTCAAGTAAAAAAATCTGAACTCAATCAAAAATCAGAAAATCAATCTCAAAGTCAATCAGCAAAGCCTACACAATCAGAACAAAAATCTGAACATAAAAATGAAGAACCAAATCTTGCAGAAAATCAAGTTGAACATTTTAATAAATACATTGAATTAAAAGTTGCAAAAGTTGTTGATATAAAATGTAATCCAGAAGGCGAAAAACTTTATATTGAAACGTTGGACGACGGAAGCGGAATTCCAAGAACAATTCAATCTGGTTTGCGTCCTTATTTAAAAGAAGATGAAATTTTAGGAAAAAATGTAATTATTGCAGCGAATTTGGCTCCAAGAAAAATGCGTGGAGTTGAAAGTCGTGGAATGTTGCTTGCTGCGGATTATATTGAAGATGGAAAAGAAAAGGTTGAACTTTTGACGGCTCCTTGGGCTGCTCCGGGAACTCAAGTTGTTCTTGAAGGAAGCGAACCTTGTGAAAAACCAGCGAAAATTGACTTTGATAAATTTGCTAAAGTTGAATATAAAATTGAAAATTATTCAGCGATTGTTGCTGGAAAAAGACTTTTTGCTGACGGAAAAGCAATCACAACTGAAAAAACAAAAGATGGCGAAATTTCTTAATTTGTGATTTTTTAATTAAGTCTGATTTTTGTTTAGATAAAAATTTAAAAGTCAGAAAATAAAAAACTGCTTAGATTTGTTTCTAGGCAGTTTTTTTTTGTTTAATTTGAAATTGTCTCTAGTTTATATTCAGAAAACGCACTTAACAATGACACTCATGGTGATTTCGACAGGCTCAACCACCGTTTATTCTATTTTAAATTTTCCGATAAGTTCGTTAATTCCGTTTATTGCACTTTTTGTTTTTAATGCTAAATCTGAAACAAGTTGAGTTGCTTTGCTAATTTGCTGAGAACCTGCAGCCATTTCGTCCATACTTCCTAAAATTGTTGATGATATTTCGTTTACAGAAGTCATATCTTCAGAAATTTTATTAACACCTTCGCCTAAACTTTTTGCACTTTCATCAACTTTTACTGATTCATTTTTCATATTTGTAAGTGCTTCAAGAATTTGTGAAGAACCTGTTGATTGTTCTTGCATTGCATTTGAAATTTGCGTAACTATTGGATCGACAACATTTACTTGTTTATCAATAGAATTAAAATTATTCATTGAAAGTTCAGAAAGTTTTCCACTCTCTTTTATCAAATTTGTAATATCATTAATGTTTTCTTCAATAGTTTTTGCTTGGTTTCCAGAATCTTCAGCAAGTTTTCTAATTTCATCAGCAACAACTGCAAATCCTTTTCCAGCGTCGCCTGCGTGAGAAGATTCAATCATTGCGTTCATTGCAAGAAGGTTCGTTTCTGCAGAAATTGATTTTATTGTGTTATTTGCATCAGAAAGAAGTTTTGATTTTTCTTCAACTTTTTTAATAACATCAGCGGTTGTTTGAACATCTTTAGAACCTTTTAAAATAAGTTCTTTTAATTCAGAAAATGAATCAGACATTTGAGAAGTTGATTTTGTAACTGAATTTATATTTCCAACCATTTGCTCTATTGCTGCAGAAGATTCCGTTATGTCGGAAGTTTGAGCAACTATATTGTTGTTTAATTCAGAAACATTATTGTTTGATTGTAAAATTATTTTGCTTGTATCAGAAACTGCATTTGCTTGCGTATTTGATTGATTTTTTACTGATTCAATATTTGCCATAATTTGTGCAGTTGCACTTGCTGTTTCTTGCGAACTTGCTCCCAAATCATTAACAACTTCGTTTACTTCTTGAGATTTAGAAGCAATTTCTTTCATAAGATTTTGAAGCATTTCCATAAATTTATTAACGCCACGAGACAAATCTGTAATTTCATTATTTCCTCTTAATGGCAAACGATAAGTTAAATCAGCATCTCCAGAAGAAAGTCCATTAATTGCATCTTTTGCACGATTTAAAGGTTTTGTAATAAATGCGTGAACAAAAATTATAAGAAGAACACCAACTATTACATTACAAATTGTTTGCAGTATTCCAATTAAAGCTTTCATTTCACTAATCGCTTTGTTCATACTTTCAATCGGCTCACCAACAAACAACGAAAGATTTTCAGTTCCTAAAGGCCAATAATAACCTAAATAATCTTCACTGTTGATTTTTACATTTCCAATCCATTCTTTTCCATTTTTTAAATTTTCATAAACACTTGAATTGATTTTTGTATTTTTTTGACCTTTGATTGTTGTTACAACGCGTTCGTCATTTTTAACAATCGTAAATTCGCAACCAACAGCATTTGGAATTCTGTCTATAAAAGAAGATTCTGAAAGATCTGTGCAAACATCTATTGCTGCAACAACATTTTCATTTACTTTGATTGGTTTTACTGTTCGTGCAAGAAATTTTCCTTCTTTAAATGTTGTTAGAGTTGTTTCTGTTCCGTAAAATGCTTTTTGAACTAAATCACTTTGAATAGAATATTTTGAAAATTTTCTTGGTGAAACAAGAGTTAAATTTTCGTTGTAAACTGCAAAATGTTGAACGTCCATATCTTCTACAATCATTTCACAAATTTCATCAGAAAAATCACGCTCGCTTTCGTTTTCATAAAAAATTTCATATAAATCGCCAATTTCATCAGCAAGACTTTCTGTATATTCAACTTCTTCTCTGATTAAATCTTCAACGGTTCTTTTTGAATTGCCTAGCATTTCTTGTGAATTTGAAATCCAATGGTTTTTTACGTTATTTCCTAATATAAATGCAAGTAAAAATGCCGATGCGATTAAAATTGCGATAATTGGAGCTATAACTTTTATAGCAATTTTTCCTGATTTTTTTTGTTTGCTCAAAATTGACCTCTTGTTAAAATTTTTATTTTAATTATATTTGCAAAAATTATGTATGTCAAAATTTTTATAACACTATATTTAAGATTTTTAAATTTATCTTAAATCTGTTTTGTTTAAAATGCGGATTTTTGAATTTAATTTTAAAATTTGTTTTAACATTCTTTTTGACGATTTTTTATAATGACAGATTCTGATGATTTGAAGTCGTTTATCAACCAGAAGTTTGGAATGACAAGTTCTTTTTTTGTAAATTCTATTTCTTATTGTTATTATTTAAAAAAAATTGTATCTTAAAAATGATAGTTTCTTATCAAAACTAAAAGAGGTTTAAATATTATGAACAAATTTGAAATTGTTAATGTTCACGGTCGCGAAATTATCGACAGCCGC
>CAZLXK010000262.1:0-3790 GCA_964563305.1 uncultured Treponema sp. | reverse complement strand
AAAATAGACGCTCCATGGTTGAAAAATCTTATCACCGGAGAAATAGGTTATGACAAGGTAGATGTTAATACTCAGCTTGACCCAGCGGAACAAAAAAAGTTAGCAAAGGCTGCAAAAAAAGCAAAAGTTGCTAAAAACTAATTTTGTTTTAATCTTGAAAATCAACCATACTGTCATTGGATATGATAGTATGGTTTTATTTTTGTTTGCTTAGTTATTATGAAGAAAATCAAAAATCTTACAAAAAGTGTAAAACTTCAAATTTTTAAAGTTCTTGCTACAATTCTTTCGGCGTGCGGAATAAGTTCTTGCTTTGTGGCTTGTTATGGAATGCCGGTTGCCTACGGAATGCCAGAAAATTATACTCAAGTTCAGTTTAGAGTTACTGGCGATGTTGATGGAAACGGAACTATTGACGAAAATGAATACGTTAAAGATATTGTTGTTGATTGTATAGATGGCGATTCTTCTCGTACTGATGAAAATGGATTTGCTAGTCTTTATGCTTATGGTCAAGAAAGTGTAAAGTTTGAATTTAGCGACGAAAATAATGTTTTTGAAACAAAAACTCAAACTGTAGATTTGTCTTCTCACGATGAAAATTCTGAAATTTCGGTGCAACTTGAGCGAAAATCTTCTGAATAAAAGAACTGAATTTTTATGTGGAGATTTATTCACAAACCAAGCCCAGCCTTGACTAAACACCTTTAGTTCTGAATCGTAAGCGGAAGAATGAGCGTGAGCGAAGTGTGGAACTCGCAACTGAGTTTCTAGCGAAGACATAATTTGTTTGGATCGGATGCTTAGCATAAGAAAACTTTTAAATCTGCAATAAATGTCAGTGCGTAAAGAGTGGCGGAAAGCCACGTTGTTTTAGAGATGTTCTGGTTTCGACGCTGACGAGCCACCGCTAATAATGTGAATAAAAAAACGCTCCAATGGTTCAACATTGCTCACCAACCATAGTTCGACTGTGCTCACCAATCATAAAAAAATAAATAAAAATGAAATTTCCTTTTTGGTTAAAAAAATCAGTTTTTTTAATTTACAGAAAATACGCAATCAAAAAACATGAATTAAATTATCTCTTTTGGGAATGTACGCTTAGATGCAATTTAAATTGTCTTCATTGCGGAAGCGATTGCACTAAACTGAGCGGGCAAGCGGAAATGAGCGTGGAAGATTTTGCTAAAGTTTTGGACGACGTAAAAGCTCACAACAAGGCGAAAAGACTTACGGTTTGCATTACGGGTGGCGAACCTTTGCTTAGAAACGATTTAGAAAAGGCTGGGCTTGAAATAAAAAAGCGTGGATTTTATTGGGGAATTGTGACGAACGCACTTGCTTTTAGCGAACAAAGGTTTGTGAGTTTAGTAAAATCTGGAATGACATCTTTAAGTTTTAGTCTTGACGGATTTTTAGAGCAACACACTTATCTTAGACAAAATAAAAATTCTTTTAGTCGCGTTATTTCTGCAATAAAAATTGTAAATGATTTTCAAAAATTAAATCCGGGTTATTTTGTTTATGATGTGATTACTTGTGTTCACAAAGGAAATTTTGGAATTTTAAGAGAATTTCGCGATTTTTTGATTGAGCTTGGCGTGACTCGTTGGCGAATTTTTTCGATTTTTCCTGAAGGCAGGGCGAGGCAAAATGATTTGTCTTTGAGTCGGCGGGAATATGTGGAACTTATGGAATTTATCGAAGAAACTCGCAGTTATAAAAATCAAAATGGAAAGTCTATTTATTTAAATTATTCTTGTGAAGGTTTTTTAGGAAAATATGAACTAAAGGTGCGAGATTATTTTTTCTTTTGTAGAGCGGGCGTTAATATTGCTTCGGTTTGGTGCAATGGAAATGTTAGCGGATGTTTGAGTGTTAGAGCAAAAGATTTAGTTCAAGGAAATATTTATGATGAAAATTTGATGGACATTTGGAACAAAAAATTTGATGTAATGCGAAATCATTCTTGGGCCAAACGCGGAAAATGCAAAAACTGTAAAAAGTGGAAATATTGCTTAGGAAACGGAATGCATTTACATCAAGACTTAACTAGCGAAGTTGACCGTTGCAATTTTGAGTTGCTAAATTAAACCAGTAGTTTCATCAATTCCCATCATAATATTCAAACATTGAACGGCTGCTCCAGAAGCACCTTTTCCTAAATTGTCAAATCGAGAAGTTATTACAATGCGCTCGTCATTTCCGCAGACAAAAATTTGCATTTGATTTGTGCCAGCCAAAGTGTTTGCAGCAATAAAAGGTTCGGTTAAAATATTTTCACCATTTACTTCTTGAACGTGAACAAAATTATTTTCGCCGTAGTGATTTTTTAAGATTTCCGTCAAATCTTGTGGCGTAAGTTTTTTGTTCAAAAGTCGACTGTGCAAACCAACCGAAACTGTCATTCCTTGAAAATAATCGCAAACGTAAGGATTAAAAATTGGCTCAAAGTCCAAACCTGAAATCAATTTTATTTCTGGAAGATGTTTGTGATTTTGCGTTAAGGCGTAAAGTCGCGGAGAATCAAGTTCAGAAGGACGATTTGGCTCTTCGTACAAAGCGATTGCTTTTTTGCCCGCACCAGAATATCCGCTTACTGCGTGAATTACAACTGGATAATCTTTTGGCAAGATTTGAGCTTTTACGAGCGGATACAAAATTGCAACTGAACCGCTTGCGTAACAGCCAGGAACTGCAACTCGTTTTGAGTTTTGGATTTTTTCGCGGAAAGTTTTGTCTAATTCTGGAAATCCGTAAGCCCAATCAGGCGATGTTCGGTGAGCAGTTGATGCATCGATTATTTTAGTGTTTGGATTTGTGCAAAGTGCCACGCTTTCTTTTGCCGCCACATCTGGAAGACATAAAAAAGTAAAGTCTGATTCGTTTATCAATTTTTGCCTTTCTTGCGGAACTTTCCGTTTTTCTTCGCTGAGTGTTAAAAGTTCAATATCGCTTCTTTTTGCAAAGCGTTCAAAAATTTTTAGGCCAGTTGTGCCTTCTTTTCCATCAATAAAAATTTTGTAAGCCATAAAAACATTATATTGATTTTTGATTTAAGTGGACAGTGGATTTTTTTTTGTTTTGTTTGGAGCGAGTCTTTTATGCTAACGTACTTTTCGTGGTTCCGCTAATCGCTTCATTCTAAAACTTTCGTTTTAGAACGTGCAAGCACGCCACTACAATCACGGCTAGGCGTTTTTGTTCATTAAAAAGATTTTTTTTGTGCTAAAAACTAGAAATTTTTAAAAAACACTTGACATTTACTGGGGGGGGGTAAAATAGAAATAAATTGTTATATCTAAGGAGATTTTTATGAAAAAAATTTTCGGTTTTTCTGCAATTTTAGTTCTTTTAATTGCATTTGTTTCTTGTACAACATTTAAAGTTAGCGGACTTTCTTATGGTGGTTCTGGAGAAATTGTTGGAACTTTTGAAAAAAAAGTTATGGTAAGTAAATTTTTAGGAGATTCAGCTGGAGAAACACTTTTTAATTTAAGCCAAGATTCTGTTGATGGAAAAATCAATTCTGTAATCAGTTCTGAATGTTTTAGATTAGGCGGAAATCGTGCAATAAATGTTTCAATCGAACAAAAAGCAACTTTTGGTGAACTGATTGTAAATGCTCTTACGGGAACTATTTGGGCTCCAACAACATTGATTATAAAAGGCACAGTTGTAAAAGACTAAGTCAAATTTTTAATTAAACAAAATGTTCGGTTTTTAATATTTTAAATGCCGAGTTTCATATTTTTAATAAAATTGTGTCATTCCGAACTTGATTCGG
>CAZLXK010000261.1:0-3792 GCA_964563305.1 uncultured Treponema sp. | reverse complement strand
TATATAATGGATATTGCTTCATTTTGTCAGCATTAATAAGCAAGTCATCAAAATTCATATAGCAGTTAATTTTCTCTGCAATTTTTCTAACAAAATCTTCATCATTTTTATTAAGAACTGAATTAAATAATGACGGATTGTTTGACAATGAAAAATTGTTTAATTTTGCAAGTCTCATGCAGATTATATCTGAATAAAAATCTTCTTCTGGCTTTGTATTGCTAAATAAAGTTCCTATAGTTTGTTCCTTAGGAAGATTCTCTATAGGTTTTTGAATCTCTTTTAGTCTTTCATATAAAAACGGAATAACATTTTTATCAGTTGGAGTTTTTGCAATTTTTGCATCAAGACTATTTATATATTGTGAAAATAGTTTTTCCGTATCATCAATCTTCAAATATTTCATTGCTGTCATATTCTGGAGTTTGTCAGTAGACAAATCTTTTAAATAATTATCTAATTCACCATACTCACATTTTATCTTGTATTCTTCATGATCATCTTTTGCTAATTCAATGAATTTTATATATTCTTCAGGAGAAACAGTTTTTTCTTTGAAATATTCTTTTACATCAAAATTCTTTATTTTTTCATTTTTTAATTTTTCAAGGCTATTAAAGTAGGCATCAATATTGAAATCTTTTGCATTTGCAAAATCAGATAGTATGTTGGTTAAATATTCATCTGCATTTTTGTTACTAATGTGCTTCAATAAAATAAGCTGATAATCTTGAAGTACAGTTTCTTTGTTAGTATTTTTCTTGTATAAACAATTCCATAATAGTTGTTCGGTTTCTTCTTTTAACTTCAAATTAGAAAAAACTTTTTCCAAGCCAAGAGTTGCGTTTCGTATATTTGTGACACTTGCTATTGCATTTTGTAAAAGAACTTCAAATGTTGGAATCTTTGTTAATCTAGCTAAATCTTTGGAATTATTATCGTTTAAGGCACTTACAATTTGTTGTGTATAAACTAAATCAAGTGCAGCTTCTGGTTTTAACTGATAATAAAGAGCAGAAATATATTTGGAAAGTTCTTCGTCATTTTTATATAAGAAATCTAATGCTCCTAAATAAGTTGGATTTATAATTTCGTCGTTATTGTTATCTATTTTTGATTTTCCAAAAATGAACAATGCAACATATTTGTCAGGAATTTCATTTTCTGAGAAAATCTTTCTTATTGAAACAAAATTGTTTATGAACGCTATTATTTTTCTTGGCGTATTATTTTCAGCAATTAACAAGTCATAAATCTGAATTACAGAAAAATCTGGTTCTTCGTTGAATGACTCTTTCCATTTAAGAGTAAAATATTTTTTCCAATCAGACATTATTGGAGCTGAAATTCTATAAACTACATTGAATGTTTTGTTTATAAAATCATCGCCATAACTTTCGTTTTTTAAATTTGAATCAGTCGAATTTTCACTTACATTTTCATTTTTGAAAGCATTTCTAATATGTTTTCTATCAAAAGGAATAAGCACAGAAATATTTTTTAATGGTTTTTCGCTATTAGAAAAAATACAAGTTATCGCCGCCCACAGTTCTTGCACTTTTTGAACAGGAAGTCTGTCCATATTGTCAAAAATTATGACAAGACGATTTTTGTTCAGAGAAATATCTATATCATTTATCCAATCTTGAAAATCCCGGCTTGAAGCTTCTTTGTCATATATTGTTTCATATTTTATTGCTTCCTCTACATTTTTTGTGTTATCTGTATAATCTAAGTAAGAATAAAATATATCATGACAGATTCCTGATAATGTTACATTTTGACCAAATTTTTTCATTGTTCTTATTTGCAAAACGATAACTGCAACAATAAATAGAATAAAAAGTCCGAGCCATAAAGAATTTTTTAATTTGAAGCTTGGAAGTTTGTTAAAGCAAAAATTAAACACTGGCAAAAATAACGCAAAAACTATAGAAACCTTTGCGATTGGATTTAATTCTTTTACAACTTTTGAACCGACTGAACTTTTTTTTGAAAGGAGTTGCATTAACTTTGCGTTCCATTTAGAACCTGATATTATTTTCGCTTCAATTAAATCACTTGTAAGAGTTTCTAGAATCGAACGCCTTTGATAATCATTTTGAAATCCCCAAGCGTCATATATAAAAAAGTGAAATTCTTTTTTCTTATTTTCATCAATAATATTTTTCTCTATAAGTTTTATAAGATTAGATTTTCCAGACCCCCAAGTACCTTCAATACCAATAATATTTGAATTTCTGTTTTCAATTAATAAATCTGCAATATTGCTTGCAATTATTGAATGTGATTTGCCTTCAAATAAATCTTCACTGCATGGCGAATTACTTAAGAAATGAGGAAATGTAAAATCTTTATTGTCTTGTTCTTTTGCCATAAACTTCTTACACATCTTCCCAGCTTAATTTTTCTTCTGCCACGACTTCCGCGTCAACATCAAACACAACTTGCATCGCAATTCCGCTTTCTTCAGCAATTTTCTGATAATGGAGAATCACATCTTTTCTGATTTCCTCACCGACGAGCCAGAATGATTTTTCGCTTTCTGCAACTGGCGAGCGCGTGCAAGTATATAGAAGAAAACTTGCTTTTTCAGCTTTTTCGTCATTGTCGGGCTTGCGATTTCTGTCATTGTCGGGCTTGACCCGACAATCTTTTCCGTCATTCTGAACTTGATTCAGCATCTCATTTGCAGATTCCGAATCAAGTTCGGAATGACATTTTTGCAAATCGGAATGATGCGCAACTTGCTCGAAATGACGTTCTCCCGCAGATTTCAGAGATTGGCGCTGATTTTCTTTTGCAGTGGTTTCGACAGGCTCAACCACCACTTCCGCCAATTGACCGAACGCATTGTTCAAAACCGCTTCTAGCATAATTTCAGAAATTCCGTTGGCGAAAGTTGCAACCTGAAAATTTCCGCCTGCGTCGGAAGAGAGAAAATCATTCATTTCATCTATTTTTTTCTGACGAAAGTCTTCAGGAGCGTCGCCGAGAAAAAGCGCGAATTTAGTCAAAGAAAGCCTCAAATACAATCTTCAAGATTGTAATATTTTATAATGTAATCAGTAAGATTGCAATAGTGAAAAAATAACATCTTAAAGTATGCATTATGACTGAAAATAATGCTGAAGTAGAAGGCTTGAGCGAAAAATATGAAAAAGGATTTTCTGACAGGCTCAGAACTTTAAGAAACGAACGCAAACTTTCAGCACGAGAAATGAGCGTTGAACTTGGTCAGAATGTGAACTATGTAAATTTGATTGAAAACGGAAAACGCCTTCCTTCGATGCAAGGATTTTTCCTTCTCTGTGAATATTTAAAGATTACGCCAGCAGATTTTTTCATGGCTCAAAATTTTAATTGCGCATCTGAAAAAAAATATTCACAAAAAGATGAGCTTATTGACGCACTTAATAAACTTTCTTCACAGCAAATTTCTGCAATTTTGCAAATAATAAAAGTTTTTTCAAAATTATAAATGATTAAAGTTTGCCATAGAATCATTTGCGGAAGAACTTTCAAAAGCGTTTGAGACGATAAAGGTAACCTCTAAAAACTCAAATGTCATTATCGGGCTTGACCCGACAATCCTTTATTTTCAATGGCAAGATTTCCGCGAACGTTTCACTAGACTTCGTTCGAGTGCGGGAATGACAGTTTTTAGAAATGCCCTAAAATCACATTATTTAGTTTCAACATAAAATCATACTTACGAAAAAATCCGTTCATCCTTATGTTCAATTTTCTTCATAATTATGTTTACAGTACATTTATAAATATAAACTAAAT
>CAZLXK010000260.1:0-3792 GCA_964563305.1 uncultured Treponema sp. | reverse complement strand
CAGTTGCTTCGGCAGGAAACGATCACAGACTTGGAGCAAACGAAGCACCGCCAGCAATTATTTCGGTTTATTTGGGCGACGAACTTTACAAAGTGCTTTCTTCTATTGTAGAAGGCAAGTCTTATTCTTCTGGCTCAAAATCAAAAATGACTATTGGCGTTGATGTTCTTCCACCAATTCCAAAAGATTCAACTGATCGAAACAGAACTTCGCCTTTCGCATTCACAGGCAATAAGTTTGAGTTTAGATCTTGCGGTTCAGCATTATCAATCGCCGGACCAAACACAACCTTAAACGCAATTGTCGCTTATTCATTAAAACAATTTGCAGACGAACTTGAAGGTGCAAAAGATTTTGAAAAAGCATTAAACGCACTTATTGAACGCGAAGTAAAAGCTCACTGGAGAATCGTGTTTAACGGAAACGGTTACGATGAATCTTGGAAAACTGAAGCAGCAAAACGCGGACTTATGGAATTAAAAACTTTGCCAGACGCAGTTGAACATTATCTTGATGACAAAAACGTAAAACTTTACACAGAAATGGAAGTTTACTCAAAGCAAGAAATGGAAAGTCACTACGAAATCAAGTTGGAAAAATACGCTCAAATTTTGAACATTGAAGTAAACACAATGCTTGAAATGATAAGCAAAGATATTTTGCCAGCAACTTACAAATATATTTCTGACGTAAGCAAAACCGTAATTGATTTAAAAGCAGTTGTTCCTTCAGCAAAAGCTACGGCAGAAACTCAAACTCTTGCAAAACTTGATGAACTTGCAAATTCTTTAGCACAAAAACAAGCGGAACTTGCACAAATTCACGAAGATGCAAACAATGCGGGAAATGCGATGGCAGTTGCAAAAGCGTACGCTTACAAAGTTATTCCAAAAATGTCAGAAGCTCGAGCAGTTGCGGACCAAATTGAACCTTTGCTTGGCGAAACTTACAAACCTTATCCAAGTTACGAAGATTTGCTTTACAGAGTTTAGTTTTTCGTAAAAAGGCTGACGGTGGTTGAGCATTGTCGAAACCACCAAGTCTGTTATAATCGATTGGCAGTTCGTAAAAAAATTGTTTTGGAGCGATTTTTTTTATTTACACTTAATACGTCATTGCGAGAAGCGACAGCAACGAAGCAATCTATTTGCACTTGCAAAACAAACTGACACTTGTTGCAGTTTGTTGGCTCTTTGTGTTAAGAATTCGCTTCAAACAAAACCCGCTTTTCGTGGTTCCGTTTTCACTCCATTCTCTGCAAAATTCTGTCATTCTGAACAAGTTTTCAGAATCTGTCACTGCAATAAATTACAAAAGTTTCCAAACTTAACTGTTACTTTTGCAGAGAACGCCGTTGGCGCCACTACAATCGGGGCTAAGTTGTTTAAGTTTTTGCTTTAACTGAATGACGCGACCTCCTGTCGCTCTTTATGACCCGCCCATGTTGTTTAAGAGAATGTTCGCTGTGGAAAAAACTGTCGATAAAACTCATTTAATTAAATCTTTTTCATAATCAGCGTTAGAGCTTTCCTCATCAGAATCAGAAACATCAGAATCGTCTTTAAAAAATAACTTGTTCATAATTCTTCCAACCAGCGTAATTGTTGGTCCAAGCAAAAACGACATAATCAAACTTCCAATAATTGAACCTTGCATTCCGTTCGGATTAAAGCGACTTGCAATAAATCCAATCAAAACTGCTGAAAAATCGTAACACATTCTTATTACAAAAAATGGAACTTTTTTTAATCGCTCTGAAATAATTATCACAACAGCGTCGTAAGAACCAAGTCCAAGTTTTGAATTCATATAAATGCTTGCAGAAATTATAAAAAATATTATCGCTAAAGAAAAAAATCCCAAGTGAACTAAAAAATTTCCTTCTTGAATAAAATCGTGAAATTTTGTAATTTTCCAAATCCACGAAAAAAAATCAGTTGTGTAACCAATCAAAAACATATTTGCAAAAGTTCCAAATCCAATTGTTTGTGGTGCAAAAAAGAAAACTAAAATAAACAAAAGCAAATTTAATGTCATTTGCCAAGTTCCAAGCGTCCAATGAATTGTTCGGCAAACATTTAAATTTAAAAAACTGCAAGGATCAGTTCCCCAACCAACTTCAATCAAAATCGAAAGAAAAAATCCCATTCCTAAAGTTGCACAAAGCATTAAAATTAATTTTTTTGCAAGATGAGGAACAATAAATTGCTTAAAAGTGAATTTTGTTTTCATTTTGTATTCTCCATGAAAAACTGTCATTCTCGTGCTCGAACAAGAATCGGTCAATAAAAAAAGTGTCATTCCGAACTAGTTTCGGAATCTGTCAATAAAAAGTGTTAACTAGAGCGAAAGCGAATGATGCATGACAAAATTCAATAATACAATTCTGCTTCAAAAGAATTTTCTGACGTTTTTCCAATAACTGTAATTTTATTTTGCGAATCATCAAAATCAGCGTAAATTTTTAAAGTTTCGCCAAGCATTGCTTCTTTAGAATAATTCAAGCGAATGTCTTTAAATGTTTTTTCAGCATATTCTAATGGAAGTGCATCCATAATAAATGCTCCGTAACGTGAATTATTTGTGTGTCCGTTTGCGTCAATATCAGAAAAGTTGATTTTTCTTTCTCCGAGCAAGTGTAAATTTTCTTCGTTAAATGTGATTTTTGAAGGTTTTATGCAATCGTGTTCAGTTTTAGTTTCAACAGGTTTTCGAAGATTATATTTTTTGATTGGCAAAAGTTTTCGTGTTTCTGAATCAACCAAAAGCCAAGTGCTTAATCCGCTAACTAATTTTTCGCCAGTTAAAGTGTCTATAATTTCGTACGCACGAATGAATTGGAAAATTTCACTTTTTTCTTCCCAAGTGCTTATTGTTACAAGTTGATTTTCTTTTGGTGATTTGTGAATTCTAAACGAATTTCTTGAAACTAAAATCATAAAGTGATTTTTTAACATTGTTTCGCGACTCATATTTCGCTGATTAAAATCTTCTACCGCAATGTCTGAAGTTAATTTTAAGAGTTCATTAAAACTTAAAATTCCGTTTTTTGTACATTGACTAAAATAAATTATAGTTTGGCTGTTAAACTTAAAAGTTTTTTCTTCGTGCCATTGTTTAAATTCTCGCATTGTTTCATTTTGACAATTTGTTTTCTTTTGTCAATATTCTTGAAACTTTCTTGCAAAAAAAACACAGCCCCGATTGTAGTGGCGGCGTTAGTCGTTCTTGCGTTAGCAAGAATGAAGCGATAGCGGAACCACGAAAAGCGGGTTATGTTTAGTGCGAACGCTTAGCACAAAAAAGTTTCGCTGACTTTAAGAAAAATTTGCTCCAAAATCCTCAAATTAATTCTCAAATTAAAGACAAAATTCCAAAATCAAGTCAAATTCTTGTATAAAAAAGTTCATCGTGATAATATTTTAGATTATGACTGCAAATGAATTACGTTCAAAGTACATTGAGTTTTTTAAAAGCAAAAATCATGTTGAAATTTCAGGTCAAAGTTTAATTCCCGAAAATGATCCTTCCGTTTTATTTACAACCGCTGGAATGCATCCGCTTGTTCCTTATCTTTTAGGCGAACCTCATCCGGCGGGCAAACGTCTTACTGATTATCAAAAATGTATTCGAACTGGCGATATTGATGAAGTTGGAGATCCAAGTCACTTAACTTGTTTTGAAATGCTTGGAAATTGGAGCCTTGGTGATTATTTTAAAAAAGAATCTATTGCTTATTCTTACGAATTTTTAACAAGTCCAAAATGGCTTGGCTTAGATCCGCGTAAACTT
>CAZLXK010000259.1:0-3824 GCA_964563305.1 uncultured Treponema sp. | reverse complement strand
GATCTTGTTTCTTTACAAGTATTTGCTGGAGGACGAGGAATTGCAACAAATGATCAGATTCGCTTTTTAGGACATGAAATGAAAGTTTCGTTCAGCGAAAATCTTCTTGGTCGTATTTTTAATGGTTCCGCTGAACCTCGAGATCATGGACCAGCCCTTGCTGATAATCTTGTTGAAATTGGCGGACCTTCAGTTAATCCATCAAAGCGTATCAATCCAAATCGTATGATGCGTACAAATATTCCAATGATTGATGTGTTTAACACGTTGGTTGTAAGTCAGAAAATTCCTATTTTTTCAATTTCTGGCGAACCTTATAACCAATTACTTGCTCGTATTGCAATGCAAGCACAAGCAGACGTTATTGTTCTTGGCGGAATGGGCTTAAAATATGATGATTATTTGTTTTTCAAAAACACGCTAGAAGAAGGTGGAGCATTAAGTCGTACAGTTATGTTTATTCATACTTCTGCGGATCCAACTGTTGAATGTCAAAAGATTCCAGATCTTTCGCTTGCTGTTGCTGAACAATTTGCTCTTCAAGGAAAAGATGTTCTTGTTTTACTTACAGATATGACAAACTTTGCTGATTCAATGAAAGAAATTGCAATTACCCAAGAGCAGGTTCCTTCAAATCGTGGATATCCTGGAGATTTGTATTCGCAGTTAGCAAGTCGTTATGAAAAAGCGGTTGATTTTGCGGATCAAGGTTCCATTACAATTCTTTCAGTTACAACAATGCCTGGCGATGATGTTACGCATCCAGTTCCTGATAACACAGGTTACATTACAGAAGGTCAGTATTACTTAAAGGGCGGACACATTGAACCTTTTGGTTCTCTTTCCCGACTTAAACAGCAAGTAAACTCTAAAACTAGAAAAGATCATCGTGCTTTAATGGACGCAATGATTCGACTTTACGCACAATATAAAGATACGCTTGAAAAAAAATCCATGGGCTTTAATATGAGTGCTTGGGACGAAAAACTTTTGAAATATGGAGAAATGTTTGAATCTCAAATGATGGATTTGTCTGTAAATATTCCATTGGAAGAAGCTCTTGACAATGGTTGGAAAATTCTTGCTACTTGCTTTGAAAAACAAGAAACAGGTATGAAAACAGAATTGATTGAACAGTTCTGGCCTAAAAAATTGGCTTAAAATCAGAGGATTTTGAATGGCAAAATTAAAGCTGACAAAAAATGAGCAAAAGGCACAAAAAGATGCATTAAAAATGTATCAAAGATATTTGCCAACACTTACGCTCAAAAAACAGCAGTTGCAGTCAGAAATCCGCACCATTGACGAAAAAGCAAAATCAGTAAGAGCTCAAAAAAAAGCACTTGAAGAAGATTTTGAAAAATGGATTTCAGTTTTTGGTGAAAAAGATGCTTTCAAACCTAATATGGTAACTGTAAAGAACATAAAAAAAGGTTGGGGCAATATTGCGGGCGTAAAAATTCCAATTTATGAAGGAGCGGATTTTGGTCGTGGAGATTACGATCTTTATTCAACGCCTTTATGGATTGATATGGCTGCAGACAGAATGGAAAAAGTTCTGGAATTAGATTTGCAAGCAGAAGTTCTTGACGAACAAGTAAATCTCTTATCAAAAGAATTGAAGACAACTTCTCAGCGCGTAAATCTTTTTGAAAAAGTAAAAATTCCAGAAACAAAGGCAAATATTAAAAAAATTGGAATTTTCTTAGGCGATGAACAAGTTAGTGCTGTTGTGCGTTCTAAAATTTCCAAGAAAAAATTACAAGTTGTAGTTAAAAAAGCTGAAAGTGAAACTGAAGAAAATCTCTCTTCAGAAAAATCGGCAAAAAAAACTTCAGCAAAAAAATCTACAAGTAATTCAAAAAATAAAAAGGGAGGCAAATAATGGCAATCGTTAAAATGAAAAAAGTTTCCCTTGTTGTTTTGGATGCAGAACGCAAAGAATCATTAAAATCTTTAAGAAAAATGGGCTTAGTTCATCTTGAATCGATTGAAGGTCAAAGTTCAAAATTAACTGCGTTTAGAGAAGCTTTTTCTCAATCAGATAAAGCAATTTCTATTTTAAGCGAAGTTAAAACTAAGAAAAATGAAATAAAGCAAGTTTCTCTTTCTAATGAAGATTCTTTAAATAAAGCGAAAGAAATTATTGCTTGTTTTGATAAGAAGAAAACTTTGTATGATTCAATAAATCAAGATACACAAGAACTTTCTCGTTTTGATAAATGGGGAGATGTTTCTTTAGAAGATTTGCAATCTTTAGCGGAAAAAAATGTCTATTTGTACTTATATGAAATTCCTCTGGAAAAATATGCTCTTATTGGAAAAGCTTCAAAAACAGTTTTGCTAAATACTACGGCAAAAACTGCAAGGTTTCTTTTAATAAGTGATTCTGAAATTTCTGAGCGACCTAGCGATTTCCCGCCTGAAGCGTTTTCTGTTCCATTGCCTAGAGCATCAACTCTTCAAATCAAAAAAGATATTGAAGATCACAGAAAACAAATTGCATCTCTTGATGAAGAAATTTTTGAAAGCAAAAAGTACACTGACGCAATAAAAAAATTCAAGAAAAATTTGGCTAGCGACATTGAATTTGAAAATGTTTATAGTGGAATGGCTCATGAAGAAAGTCTAGACGAAACTGATAAATCCGTAAAACTTGCTTGGATTTCTGGTTATGTTCCAATTGATTCTTATGAAGAGTTTAAAAAATCTTGTGTAACAAATCAATGGGCGCATTCTGCTCAAGATGCCGAAGAAGATGATTTAGCGGTTCCTACAAAGTTAAAGAATAGCAAGTTGATAAGTCTTATTTATCCACTTATGGACTTTTTGGACGTTACTCCGGGATATAATGAATTTGATATTTCAGGCTGGTTCCTTTTGTTCTTTAGCATATTCTTTGGAATGATTTTTGCTGATGCTGGTTATGGTGCACTTATTTGCATCGCTGCAATATTTTTTATCATTAAATCAGCAATTTCTAAGAAAAAAGTTCCTCCAGTTTTTGGCTTAATGTTGATTTTAGGACTTTGTACAACAATTTATGGTGCTCTAACATGTTCTTGGTTTGGAATCGATATAGAAAAACTTCCAGATTGGATGATTAATATTTCATTTGCACCAATTTCAAAAGCGAAAGTTGGCGAAGATGTTGCAAATACAAATCAAAAGATTTTCTGTTTTATGCTTGCACTTATTCAACTTAGCATTGCACATATAAAATGTTTCTTTAAAGATATAAAATCAGCAAAATGTTTGGGCGACTTAGGTTCTTTAATGGAACTTTGGGGAATGTTTTATGTTGTTATGAGTTTGGTTGTTGATGGAACAAAATATCCATTGCTTTCAATTACATCAGAAAGTATGTATTTGTTTGGCGTTGTGCCAGTTCAATTTCTTTGTTTAGGCGTTTTAGGAGTAGGTTTTGTCTTAAACTTTATCTTTTCAAATTATGAAGGAAGTGTTGGAAAATCTGTTCTTGAAAGTTGCAAAAATATAATTTCTGTTCTTTTAGGAGTTGTAAATGTATTTTCTGATATAGTTTCTTACATTCGTTTGTGGGCAGTTGCTTTGGCTGGTGCTGCAATAAGTAGCACAGTTAATTCAATGGCTGGTCCAATGTTCGGAAAACTTGCGTTATTTATTTTCGGAATAATTTTAGTTTTATTTGGACATGGTTTAAACAATATTTTGAATTTGCTTTCAGTTATAGTTCATGGTGTTCGATTGAATACTTTGGAATTTTCTCAACATTTGGGAATGGCTTGGACTGGAACAAAGTACAAACCTTTTATGGAAAAAACTGAAGAATAATTTTATTTATG
>CAZLXK010000258.1:0-3828 GCA_964563305.1 uncultured Treponema sp. | reverse complement strand
CGTTCTTGCGACAGCAAGAATGGAGTGAAAACGGAAGTGCGGAAAGCGGGAAGAATTTGGGGCGAGTACTTAGCACAAGAAAAATCCGCTGTTAATAGAAAAATTCGCTCCAAAAAATCAAAAAAAAAATTTTAGTTTTATTACAGGACTTTAACGATTTTTTTTGATAAATACCAAGTTTTTTTGTTGCAAATAGCAAAAAGTGAAGTTATACTTTATTCATAAGATAAAAATTTGGGCATTTTAGCGAGCAAATTTAAGTTTTAAAATTCCCAACGCTTAAAATTTTGACATTTTAGGCAAAAGAGAGGTTTCCCTTGAAAGAATCAGTTGTTGTAGACGCAGCAAATAAGTTGCAAACGATTAGTCCTGATATTTATGGACATTTTTCGGAACATTTGGGACGTTGTATTTATGGCGGATTTTGGGTTGGCGAAAAGTCAGAAATTCCAAACATTCACGGATACAATAAGGCGGTTGTTCAGGCATTTAAGGATATTGACATTCCAAATCTTAGATGGCCGGGCGGATGTTTTGCGGACGAATATCACTGGAAAGATGGAATTGGTCCTAAAGAAAATCGAAAACGCATTATAAACACAAACTGGGGCGGAGTTGTTGAAGATAATTCTTTTGGAACTCACGAATTTTTTGGACTTTGTGATGAACTTGGCTGTAAACCTTATGTTTGCGGAAATGTTGGAAGCGGTTCTGTTCAAGAAATGGACGAATGGATTGAATATATGACTTTTTCAGGCGAAAGTCCTATGGCAAATCTTAGAAAAGAAAATGGTCACGCTGAGGCTTGGAAGTTGCCATATTTTGGTGTGGGAAACGAAAACTGGGGCTGTGGCGGAAATATGCGTCCGGAGTTTTATGCGGATCAATATCGTCGCTATCAAACTTTTGTTCGTCAATACGGGCAAGACAAAATTATGAAAATTGCTGGCGGCGCGAATGTTGATGACTACAACTGGACTGAAGTTTTAATGCGAAACGCTCACTGGCTTATGGACGGACTTTCTCTTCACTACTACACTTACGAATATTGCTTTGAAGACAAAAGGCACGCTACTGGCTTTACAAAAGAAGGCTGGTACAGAATTATGAAAAATTGCTACAGAATGGATGAACTTGTTCGCCGTCACGGTGAAATTATGGACAAGTACGATCCTACAAAACGAATTGCTCTTGTTGTGGACGAATGGGGCAACTGGTTTAAGTGCGAACCTGGCACAAATCCGGGCTTTTTGTATCAGCAAAATTCTGTTTGCGATGCTGTTGTTGCTGGACTTCATCTTAACATATTTAATAATCATTCTGACCGCGTAAAAATTGCAAACTTGGCACAAGCAGTAAATGTTCTTCAAGCACCAGTTTTAACTCAAGGCGACAAAATCGTATTAACTCCAACTTGGCACGTTTTCCATATGTACAAAGCTCATCAAGGTGCAACTTTACTCGGAACAAGTGCAGCGTATTCTTCTTGCGGAGTTCGTGGCGTAGGCGAAAATCACAACGAAAACTTTGTTGTTCCAGGATTAAATGTTTCGGCTTCAGTAAAAAAATCTGAAAAAGACGGCAAAAATAAATACTTAGTAACGATTGTAAATCCTGATGTTGATAACAGCAAAGAAGTTGAACTAAGTTTTGCAAATTTGGCTGGAAAAATCCAAAGTGCAAACGCAACAATTCTTACTGGTAGCAAAATGGACAGCGTTAATACTTTTGAAAATCCAGATGAAGTTACAGAAAAAGCGTTAGCAGTTAAAATTATTGACGGTCAAACTTTAAGCATAAAAATGGCTGAACATTCTGTGGTTTCTGTGGAAGTTTTAGCGTAAGTTTTGTGGCATAAAAATGATGAATCAAAGTGGTTTCGATGTTACTCAACCACCGTTTTGTCCGAATTGTGAACTTAAAAATGAACTTTTACAAATTACGGCGGAAAGTATTTTTGAAGAAGCAAATAAAATGAAATATATAGAAGGATTTTCTTGCTCAGACGAAATTTTTTTTCAAAGAATGAAAATCTGCGAAAAGTGTTCATCTTTTGTTTCTAAAATGATGTGCCGCGAAACTGGATTTTATTGTGCATTAAAAGCAAAAATATTATCATCAAAATGTCCTCTAAAAAAGTGGACAAATTAAAAATCATTAAGTAAAAAAGGAAAATAAAATGAAAACAAAAATTACAGTTGTTAAAGATTTTAAGATTGGAAAAGTTGAAGATAGTTTATTTAGTTCGTTTATTGAACATTTAGGTCGAGCCATTTACACAGGAATTTACGAACCAGGTCATCCTTTGGCAGACGAACAAGGTTTTCGCAAAGATGTAATTGGCATGGTAAAAGATTTAAATGTTGATTTAGTAAGATATCCGGGCGGAAACTTTTTGTCTGGTTATAACTGGAAAGACGGAATTGGTCCTAAACAAAATCGCCCTACTCGCTTAGACAGAGCTTGGCACACAATCGAAACAAATGAAATTGGAATTGATGAATTTTATGATTGGTCTAAAAAAGCTGGAACTAAAATTTTAGGTGCGGTCAATATGGGAACTGGAACGCCACAAGATGCTGGTGATTTAGTTGAATACACAAATTTCTCAAGCGGAACTTATTGGTCAGATTTGCGAATTAAAAACGGACACAAAGAACCTTTTAAGATTGACACTTGGTGCATTGGCAACGAAATGGACGGACCTTGGCAAATTGGACACATGGACGCGAACGAATACGGCAAAAAAGCTAGAGAAGCCGCAAAAATTATGAAGTGGACAGATCAAAGCATAAAACTTGTGGTTTGCGGAAGTGCTTCAACTTCTATGCCGACTTATCCAGAATGGGACAGAGTTGTTCTTGAACACACTTACGATTACGCTGATTACATTTCAATCCACAGATATTTTGAAAATTTTGGTGATGATGATGACTTTTTGGCATCTTTTTACGATATGGATCAGTTTATAAAAACTAGCGTTGCAACTTGCGATTATGTAAAAGCGTTAAAACGTGGCACAAAAAACATAAATCTTTCGTTTGATGAATGGAATATTTGGTATCAGCAAAAACAAGAACCGCACGATTGGGTAAAAGCACCGCGAATTCTCGAAGATCATTATTCACTTTTGGATGCTTTGGCGTTTAGCGGAATGGCGATTACGCTTTTAAATCACGCTGACAGAGTAAAAGTTGCTTGTTTAGCTCAACTTGTAAACGTAATTGCTCCAATTTTTACTGAACCTGGCAAAGGAGCGTACAAACAGTCAATTTATTGGCCGTTTAAAGACATAAGTCTTTATGGAAGAGGAACCGCTTTGCAAGGCGTTGTTCAAACTGAAAATAAAATTACTAAAAAGTATGGCGAAGTTCCTTCAGTGATTTTTGCTAGCGTTTTAAGTGATGATGAAAAAGAACTTAGCATTTTTGCACTAAACACAAATAAGTCTGACGTAAGCGAAACTAAAATTAATTTGCAATCATTTAAGGATTCTAAGATGATTTTTAGAACTGAATTGTGTGGCGATGATTTAAGTGCAACGAATTCTTTGGAAAATCCAAATGCTGTTGAACCTAAAAATGCTCCGCTTTCGCAAAGTGATAACGGAATTTTTGAACTTAACTTAAAACCAGCGTCTTGGAATGTAATAAGATTTTCGCTTGACTGATGGGAGATTAAGCACAAAAAAATGTGCTCCAAAAAAAATATGATTTTGCTCTAAAAAAAACTGCGAAATCTATTATGGGCATCTCGAAAAACTCGAATTTTAGTTTTTTTTCGAGAAGCCTGCGAGTTTTAAGCCTTGAAATTACAAGTCTTAAAACG
>CAZLXK010000257.1:0-3839 GCA_964563305.1 uncultured Treponema sp. | reverse complement strand
TGCTTTAATTGCTCAAGATCAGTGGGAAGATTTACGCAGACCAAATCCTGATGACAAAGATCAAAGTCCAAAGTTCATAAAATCAAATATTGCAAATCTCGAGCAACTTGAAAGTTTTAAGGTTGATTTACAACTTCGTCGCTGCGGAAAATGTGCTAACAACTGTCTTTTAACAATCAATACATTTTCTACTGATGATAAAAACGGAAATTCTGACAATCGAGCAGTAAGAACTTTTATTACAGGAAATCGCTGCGAGCGTGGTGCTGAACTTGACAATAAATCAGACAACAAAAAAGCAAAAGTTGTGGATGCAACAAATAAAGAAAATAATTCTCATGTAATAGATGGCGAAGATGACGGAAAAAATCTGCCAAATCTTTTTAATTGGAAATATAAGCGATTATTTTCTTACGTTCCGCTAAAAGCAGAAGATGCTCCAATGGGCGACGTTGGAATTCCGCGTGTTTTAAATATGTACGAAAATTATCCTTTGTGGTTTACATTTTTTACAAAACTCGGATTCCGCGTAAGATTAAGTCCTCGTTCTAGTCGTTCAATTTATGAAAAAGGTTTGGAAACAATTCCTTCAGAATCAGTTTGTTATCCAGGAAAAATTTCTCATGGTCATGTGGAAAGTCTTTTGCAGCAAGGCGTTAAATTTATTTTTTATCCTTGCGTTCCTTATGAAATTCAAGAAGATCAAACTGCAGGAAATCATTATAACTGCCCAATCGTAACAAGTTATTCTGAAGTTTTGCGAAATAATATTGATGAACTTCGCCAAGATCCAAACATCACATTTATGAATCCGTTTTTGCCGATTTATGATAAAAAGCGTTTATCTGAGCGTTTGTTTGAAGAATTAAATAAGAATAAAAGATTCAATTTTACCAAAAAGCAAATTGATGACGCAGTTGATGACGCTTGGAAAGAGCAAGAAAAATTCCGTCAAGAAGTTCAAGAAAAAGGTGAAGAAGCACTAGAAACTATAATTCGTCGAGGTGCAAATGGAATTGTGCTTGCTGGCCGACCTTATCACTTAGATCCAGAAATCAATCACGGAATTCCAGAAATGATTAACGAACTTGGAATGGCGGTTTTTACAGAAGATTCTGTTGCTCATTTAGGAACTGTAGAACGTCCGCTTAGAATTATTGACCAATGGACCTATCACAACAGACTTTACAGAGCAGCGTCTTTTGTAAGTCAAATGCCAAATTTGGAACTTGTGCAACTTACGTCTTTTGGTTGCGGACTTGATGCGGTTACTGCTGACCAAGTTGACGAAATTATGAAATCAAAAAGTCGAATGTATACCCTCATCAAAATTGACGAAGGAAGTAATCTTGGTGCGGTTAGAATAAGAATACGCTCTCTTATTGCAGCGGTTAAAGCTCGCGAGCGAAACAAAACTCGACTTCCTGTAAAAAGTGCCGCTTATAAACGTGTTGTGTTTGAAAAAGAAATGAAATATAAGCACACAATTTTGGCTCCTCAAATGAGTCCAATTCACTTTAGACTTTTGCAAAAAGCTATGGCTTATTCAGGCTACAATTTTGTTATTATGGAAGCAGTTGATCCTGGAGCCGTAGAAACTGGACTTAAATACGTAAATAATGACGCTTGTTATCCTTCGATTTTAGTTGCGGGGCAAATGATTCACGCACTTCAAAGTGGAAAGTACGACTTAAACAACACATCGCTTCTTATTACGCAAACTGGTGGCGGTTGTAGAGCGACAAATTATATTGGATTTATAAGACGAGCACTTGTTGACGCAGGATTAGAAAAAATTCCAGTAATTTCTATGAATATGTCTGGCTTAGAAAAAAATCCTGGCTTTACTTACAGCGTTCCAATGATAATCAGAATGTTGCACGCGGTTATGTTAGGCGATCTTTTAATGCGCTGCCTTTACAGAACGCGTCCTTACGAAGCCGTTGAAGGAAGTGCAGACAAACTTTACGAAAAATGGAATGCAATTTGCGAAAAAAAGATAAAGTCAATTTCCGCGCACACTTATCATTCTTTAATAAAAGGGATTGTGCATGACTTCGACAATCTGCCTTTGCTTCCAATCAAAAAGCCAAGAGTCGGCGTGGTTGGCGAAATTTTAGTTAAGTTCCATCCAACTGCAAACAACGAAATTGTAAAAGTAATCGAGCGTGAAGGTGCCGAAGCGGTTGTTCCAGACTTAACGGACTTTGTGTTCTATTCAGTTGCAACCGGCGTTTTCCGCCACGAAGAACTTGCTTTCCCTAAAAAAACTGAAAACCAAGCGAAACTTTTTGTTTGGGCGATCGAACGTTTTAGAAATTATATGGAAAAAACTTTACGCAAAAGTCATCGTTTTGACAGTCCAACAAATATTTTTAAAATGCAAAAAGGCGTTGATGATATTGTTCAAATCGGAAACATTATGGGCGAAGGTTGGTTCTTAACTGCCGAAATGGTTGAGTTAATTCACACTGGAGTTCCGAGCATTGCTTGCGTTCAACCTTTTGCTTGTTTGCCAAATCACGTAACTGGCAAAGGAATGATAAAAGAATTGCGTCGTCGCTATCCGGGAGCAAATATTTCTGCTATTGACTACGATCCAGGTTCAAGCGAAGTTAATCAGTTAAACCGACTAAAACTTTTGCTTAGTAATGCTCCTGCGGGCAAAGCTCCAGACGAAGAAGAAGACGGAATGATTCACAGCCCAGACGGAAAAATTGTAAAACCTACAATTCAACTTGCCGAAGGTGCTAGCGAATTTGTTGATCCAGAACCAGTTGCTTATGCCGACGCTCCAATCGCTTAAGTTGCCTACGGTAGCGGTGGTTGAACTCGCAACGAAGTTTCAAGCGACAAACTAAAGCGGTGGTTGAGGAAAGAAAGTTTGTGGTTGAGCTTGTCGAATCCACTGATCAAGGTCAAGTTTAGTGATAGCGTTTTTGATAAAAGTGTCATTTTGATTTTGGATAAAGTGTCAGCCTTTTGTTTTGCTGAAAAAAATTCCGAGCGTGTATAAATTTTGCAGGGGAGGAGAAAAAGATTATGAAATTAAAAAAAATATTTTTAGGTTTAACATTTTCAGTTTTATTTTCTGCTCTTTCCTTTGCAGAATACAATTCTTATGGAATTCCAGATTCTACAGAAATCCGAAAATCAATTATAGATTCTTGGTTTACGCAAAATATTTCTGAGTTGAGAAACAAAAATTCCGAAATCCGCAAAAATCCACTTGGCGAAACTTTCCAAATCCGCATGGAAGAAAAAGTTTCCTCTTACGCAATAATTGTTGCGCCCGAATCTTACTTAAATGTAGATTTAATTTCAGAAAAAAACACGCAAACTGTAAAAATGGCGGTTTATCCAGAAGGAGCGGCGGGAAGTTTTGTTTTATTTCGCGACAAATCGAGCGGAAAAGCACAAAAAATTCAATGGTATTTTAATCCAGACGCAGATGTCTACTTAGAATTTTACGAAAATTACAATAAAACTTACCTTGATTTAATTATTTGCTCTTCATATTTAGTGCGTTCAGTTCCAATTCCCGTAAAATTTAATCAAATTTTTTCTTCGAGTTTTGAAAATGTCTTAAATTGGACAAAAAATTCAATAAATTGGAAAAATGTAAAAGTAATCTCAGGTCAATATCAAGAATCTTTACAAATGATTCAAGTCATCAGAGAAAATCTTCCAAAAATGGATTACGCACAAAACGCTTGCTACAACGAAAATGGCGAATTATATTCAATTTTAACTGGCAAAAAATTTACTTTAACTGACGAAAATGGCAAGGAATATTATCCGCAAGAAAACGGACGCTTAACTTTAAGCGGAGCCGGTTT
>CAZLXK010000256.1:0-3840 GCA_964563305.1 uncultured Treponema sp. | reverse complement strand
CATCAAATCAATCAAAAATTTTTAAAATTTTCAATTTAAAATATATTGATGCAGAAGATTTAAAATCACAATGGCCGTCACAATTTTCAAACATTCAATTCAATATTGACAACACAAAAAATTCTATTTTGATTTATGCAAGTTTTAAAGAAATAGAAAATATTGAAAACTTAATAAATTTAATTGACAAAGTTGAAAATCAAAAAATTTATTCATCACAAGTTTTAAAATATATAAACAGCGACGATTTTATAAATTTGGCAACAAATAAATTTAAAGATATCATTTTTCTAAAATCAAAAAATCCTTATCAAATTATAAGTTATTGCACAAAAAATAAATTAAAAGATTTAGAAAATTTTATTTTGAGCGTTGATTGCAAAACTCAAACTTATCCAATAAATTTAAAATACATAAAAAGTTCAACGCTGCTTGAATTTCCGCCAGCAGATTTTGATGAAAGTTCTTTTATTGATTCTGGATTTCCAAATCTTGTGTTTTTTAAAGGAAGCAAAGAAAAATATCATGAATTAATTTCGCAATTAAAATTTATTGACTTGCCTCAACCTCAAATCAAATATGAACTTTTGGTCATTCAATCAACAAAAAATATAAGCAAAAGTTTTAAACCAGAATATTCGCTAAATTATTCTGATTCAAATGTTAAAGACGACAATTCAATTCTTTCTTTTGCAACAGATCTTTCGCAAATTTTTGGAATCAACTTTAATATAATTTCAAAACTCGGATACGATTTTGCTTTTTCGCTAAACAATCAACTTAATAAAAGCCAAGCGACAATTTGCACGGACACAAGTTTAACTGGAATAACTGGACAAGAAATTCAATTTCAAAACACAGACACTTATCGTTACATTGAATATGAATATGACAAAAATAATTCTTCAAACACAATCGGAATAACGCAAACAATTACTTCGGGCTTGATTATAAATATTGTTGGCTGGATTTCAGGTTCGGATATGATTACGATGGAAATAAACGCTAGCATTTCAAAACAAAATTCTGAAAGTAGCTCAAGTTCGTCTTCGGTTTCCACGCTTCCGTCAACTTCAGAGCGAATTGTAAACACGCAACTTAGAACAAAATCTGGCGAAGCAATTATTATTGGCGGTTTACTAAAAGATGAAGAAAATTCGCAAACGAGTTCGCCAACATTTCTTTCTCACATTCCGATTCTTAGAAAAATTTTTGGTCAAGAATCAAAATCCAAAGAGCAAAGTGAAATTACAATTTATATAGTTCCAACGCTTTTAAAAGATTTTAAAAATTCTGATGAAAATAAAAATTCAATTTCACTTTATGATTTTTGTAGGAAATACATTGATGCAAAAATATAAAAAACTTGATAGCACTTTGCAATTTAAAAATATTCCTAAAAAGGAAGAACAATTTTCTATTCATTTTATTGAACAAAATAAATGTTTACTTCTTGAAAAAAGTGAAAAAAAAATTTTTGTTGCTTGTTGTAATAAATTATCATTTTTCGCTGAACGACTTATAGAAAATAATTTTTCAGTGCCAACAGAATATTTTTTAATTTCCTCAGAAAATTTCAATAATTTAATAAATGAAATTTTGGGCTTTGACTTTACTGACCAAAAAAATTTTCTTGAACAAAATGATATTGATAAAATTGAAAAAAATTCGCCAACTGTAAATTTACTAAATTCAATTTTTCAAGATGCAATTAAACAAAACGCAAGCGATATTCATTTTGAAAGTAATGAATCAGAAGGAATTGTAAGATTTAGAATTGCAGGCGAACTTTATTTCCACAGAAAATTTAATATTCAAACTTTTAATTCTTTAAGTAGCAGAATAAAAATCTTAGCCGATTTAAATATTTTAGAAAAAAGATTGCCTCAAGACGGAAGAATTCAAATTAGCATAAATAAAACAAATATAGATTTGAGAGTTTCTATTGTTCCTGCATCAAAAGGCGAATCCATTGTTCTTAGAATTTTGCAGACAAACAAAAAGTTAATTAAATTAGATGATTTGGGATTTTCGGAAAGTCAGTTAAAAATTTTAAAGAAACTTATAAAGCAACCAAATGGCTTGATTTTAATTTCAGGTCCAACTGGTAGCGGAAAAACTACAACTTTAAATTCTATTCTTAACACGCTCGCTGACGGAAAAACAAAAATTATTAGCATTGAAGATCCTGTTGAATATTCAATTAAAAATGTAAATCAAATTCAAATCAACGAAGACATTGGTCTGAACTTTGAAACTATTTTAAAAAGAATTTTGCGTCAAGATCCAAACATAATTATGCTCGGAGAAATAAGGGATAAAACTACAGCAGAATTATGCATTCGAGCGGCACTAACTGGACATTTAGTTTTTTCAACAGTTCACACAAATGATGCCGTTAGCATCATAAACAGATTGTTAAATTTCCAAATTGAACCTTTTATGATTAGCACAGTTTTAAAAGGAATTATTTCGCAACGACTTGTAAAAACAAAAAATTCAAAATCATCACGCACAATTATTTCAGAAACTTTTTACATTGATAAAAACATTCAATCGCTTATTTTACAAAATTTCCAAGAAGAAACAATTATTGAATATTTAAAAAATCAAAATTTTGAATTTATAAGTGATGATGCAAAAAACAAAATCAAAAATCAAATTTGCACTTATTCTGAAGTTATAAAAGAAATAAAATTGGAGGATTAAAATTTACAAATTCCTAATTATTTATTTAGATAAAAATAAACTAAGAAAAAAAATTTTATATTTTTTTGACGAAACCCAAATTCTTGATTATTGCAAAAAAAATGAACTTTACTATATAAAATCTGTAAAATTAAAAAAATGTCTTTCATTTCAGAAATTAAAAATTATTTACGCATTTATTGAAAAACTTGAAGAACTTATTGCAAGCGGAATTACATTAAAAGAAAGTTTGATGTTTTTGGAAGAAGACAAATCTCATAAAAATCAAATTGCAGCGATAAGTTCAAAAATAATATTTTATCTTCATCGCGGAGAAAATTTTTCAAGTGCAATTTCAAAATTAAACTATTTCTTCCCAGAAATTTTTATCAACTTTTTGTCAAAAGCCGACGAAATCGGAAACATACAAAATCTTTTAGTTCACGTAAAAAAATATTTTGAAAACAAAATAAATCTTCGAGAAAAAATTCTTAATGCACTTATTTATCCATTTACAATTTTTGGCTTAGCAATTTTACTTTTAGTTTTTTCATATTTCTTTTTGCTTCCAAAATTCAGAGAATTATTTAGCAGTTTTGGAGGAAATTCACTCGAAAAGTTTGATGCACTTATTATTGATATAAAAAAAGCTTTTCTTGTCATAACAAGTTTTCTATTATTATCTTCAATTTTGATTCTTGTGATTTTTAAATATCAGAAAAAAAATTTAAAACTAAAAAATAAGCTTTGCAATTTTTCCTTACTTATTCCAAATTTAAAAAAGTTCATCTTAGCAAAAAATCTTTACAATTTTTCATATTCAATGGAAATCTTATCGTTAAGCGGTCTTTCTGTCGAAAAATCTTTAGAAAAAAGTTTGTCAGTTATAAATAATATTTTCTTAAAAGATAAAATAGAAATTGTCCTAAAAAACATAAAAAAAGGTGAATCTGTTTATAAGGCATTTAAAAAACAGAAAATTTTTCCAAGTATATTTTTGGATTATTTGTATATTGGAGAAAAATCTGAAAACATAAAAAGCACTTTTTTAAATATCAGAAAATATTATGAAAAATTAATAAAACAAATTTTTGAAAAACTTACAATTATGATAGAACCGCTAACTATGATTTTCATCGGATTGATAATGTC
>CAZLXK010000255.1:0-3844 GCA_964563305.1 uncultured Treponema sp. | reverse complement strand
TTGTTCTGGCGGAAGATACGACAATCTTGCGGGACTTTATATGAAAGACAAAGTTCCGGGCGTTGGAGCGAGCATTGGTTTGGACAGACTTATTGCTGGCTTAACTGAACTTGGACTTACAAACACAAAATCATCTTATCTTGATGTTGAAATTTATAACACGGATTCTTTGCTTAATGCACATTATCAAAAAATTGCAAATGAACTTAGAAAGCAAGGCTTAAACGTAGAAGTTTTTCCTGACACTGTAAAAATGGCAAAACAATATTCACTTACTGACAAAAAAAATGTTCCTTGGGGAATTTTGATTTCAAGTGATGAAGCGAGTAAAAATAAGCTTACGCTAAAAAATCTAAAAACTCGTGAACAATTTATAGATCTTTCGCTTGAGGAAGTTGTGAATAAAATTCTTGACGCGAAAAAAGTCAGTGATTAAAAATATTCAATCATTGTGATTGATTGAGATTGTGAACGAATTTGCTTTGAAAACATCGCAGGCTCAAATCCGCAAATGACAGTTTATTTACAGATTCAACTGCCGTGATTTATTAGTTTTGAAGTCTTTTTGCAGCGTTTTGGGCTTTTAATTTTGTGTCATAAATTCTAACTAAACTTTCATCAAGCCAGCCTTGTTCAAAATTATACCAAATCGTTCTGTCTAAAGAATTATCATCTCCGTTGCTTTCTTCGCGTATAGATTTTTTTCCTTTTACAACAAAAATTTCGCCTTTTCTAGCACTTCCTTTAACTTGACTTGAAAAACTTGAATCTTCTCTAAAAGCAGCGTAAGGAACAACAATAAGTGCCCATTGTAAATCTGGAGCGATTTCTAATGAAGAAGAATTTACTTCAATTAAATTTCTTTTTTGGCAAGATGAAAAACTTAGTAAAAAAAATAAAATAAAACTTACGTAAAAAAATTTTTTCATTTTGTTTTTAAACCTTGAGCGTATTCTTTTACTTTTTCATAAATCAGCAAATCAGAATCAACAAATTGCAAGTTTTTAATTTCTTCAAATTTAACCCATTTATATTCTGTGTGTTCTGTAAGTTTATATTTAAAAATCAAACCTTTATGCGGAACAAAAATTCTATAAGCGTGAAGTTGCCGTTTTTCTCCGTGATGTTCAAATTCGCCAGTTGTAATTAATTCTCCAACTTTTACTTTAACATTAAATTCTTCTTTAAATTCGCGAACAACCGCTTGCTCTTCAGTTTCGTTATCTTCAACTTTTCCGCCCGGAAATTCCCAACGAGCAGCCATGTCGCCTTTTGGAATTCTGTGAGCAATTAAAACTTTATCTTTGTAAAGTGCAATACACGCAATAGATGTTTTAGACATTTTCTTTCCTTAAAAAATTTTCTGATTTTTTGTGACTTTTTTTGATTTTCTGATTTTACAGATTCGATTTTACAAAAGCACAACTTGTGGAAATACAAAATGCAAAAGCCCCGCAAGTAAACAAAAAATTCCAATATATTTTCTTGATTCAATAAAAAATTTATTTACCCAAGAAGGAAGTTCATTTTTTGTAGTTGCGTGACTTATGTAATATTCAAGCAAAAGCGACGCTCCGCCAACAAGTCCCGCAAGTGCCGGAATTAAATCGCCAATTACTGGAACATCGTTTCTGAAAACTGACAAAAATTTCATAATTCCAACAAAAACGCAAAGAACGCCACAAATTAAACGAAATGTGCTGTTATTTAAAAAATCCAAAGTTTTTGAAGTTTCACTAAATTTTTTCTTTTGATTTTTTGTCTTTTCTTCTGATTTTTCTGCATCTTCATCATCAGAAAAAATTTCTTCTTGAGAAAAATCCGCAGAATCATTTTCATTAAAATCGTTTTCATCAGAATCATTTTCGTCAGCATTATTTTTATCATCTGACAAAATTAAATCTGTTGCATTTTTTTTAGTTAAATCTTTTCCATAAATCAAAATTAGTCCGGCAATAATGTTAAAAAGCACCGAAAGAAAATAAAATTGAGCCATAATTTCCTCCCACAAAATTTTATTTTTAAAATTATCGGAGAGTGATTTTTTTTCTTTAGGATTTAAAACCTGTTTCAAAAGTCTGTTACGTTTTGAAACAGGCTTGCAAAAATCTCATTTCATTATGATTTTTGAGGTAAATTTTGTAGAAGTTTCAAAACTCGTCTGACTTTTGAAACTTCCTCTTTTGTTACTTTCTGTCGATTTTGCAAAGTAAATCGTAAGTTTTTTCTCGGCAAGTAATTTGACATTTTATGCTTTGAATATCATAATCAGCAAATTTTGCTCGAATAAACTGATTTTCTTTTCTGTCAAACACAAAAATTTGTTCATTTTTATCTGAAATTTGTTCATCAGAATCAACTGCATAAAAAACAACTTCTAAAGTGAGCGGAAATTTTTCTTTGCTTTTTTTGGATTGTTCAAGTTTAAGGCTTGTGTAAATTTCACTTCCAAGATCGCCGTAAGAAAATGCGCTTAATGTTAGCGAAACATCTTGAATTTTAGTTTTGTTATCATCTTTAGAAAATGTTCCCCAAATAAATACACATGCAGTTAAGGCAAGCAACGTAAAAAACATCATTCGGTTGCCTTTTGTGTTTACTAAGGATTTAAAAAGTCCCGGAGCAATTTTTGTTTTGCCAGAAGCAAGATTTCGAGTTTTTTCATCTTCGTGTTCGCGATAAGAACCTTTTTTGTAATGAAAAACTAAGTTTTCTTCTTCATCTTCGTGACCGTCGTTTTCACTTTGATTAAAAACCATTTTTTCTCCGATTTGTTTTGTAAACTGACGATTTTCTGCAAAAAACTGGCAGTTTTCTGCAAGAAACTTGTCGCTGACTTTGTTAAGCGTCGCTTGCTCGCGTTAAGTTGCCACTGACTTTGCTAAGGGTCGCTTGCTCGCGTTAAGTTGCCGCCTAACTAATTTTTAATCACCGCTTGAATAAGAGAGTCAGTTCGCCACCAACTTACATCCGCTTTGTCTCTTTTTACAGTCAAAACTGAAATAATGCCTGAATTATCAAGATTAAATGTGTAAAAAAGACTTTCTGAATGATTTAATTCAAGTTTTCTGTTTAAAATTCGAGAACCATCACCTTGAACCATTTGAATATTTAATCCATCTTCGGAACTTACCATAAAGAAAAACCAATTATTGTCTGTACAACCAATAAAATCGTAAGGAATATTATATTCTGTTTTTGAAAGTCCTTCTGCAAGTTCTTCTTGATAAGGCGGAATAAAAAGTGGCTCAGAATATATTCCCGTTTCTGCATTAAGCGGATAAATATACGAAGCAATATAATCGATTCCAGACTGAACTCTGCTCGATTCATCAACATAATTTGTAAAATAATCAACTTTTAAATAAAGAAAATGCAAATTGTTGTCTGGAATAATTGCATCAACTGAATAAAAACTTTCTTGTAAACTATCTTGAATTGGATTTGGAACATTATTTTTTTCGATTGGGATTTTATACTTTAAGTAACCTTCGTCCGAAAAAATAAAAACTTCATAACCAGTTCCGACTAAGCAAACTACAATAAGTTCGCCTTTATTATTTGCATAAATATTTTTTATATAAGGAAAAGGCGTTCCACTTGAACCTTCTTGACCTAAATAATCTACAAAATTTGAGCTTTCATCAAAACGAAGCACAACGTTACTTAGCAAAACTTTTTTATTTTCATCAAATTCTTGTCGCTCAGAAGGCAATTTTTCTACAACATAAAGCTTTTTTTGAGAATCCACGCAGATTTTTGAAATTTCATTGAATGGATAAGAAACCGCTTTTCTTGTGGCATCTGAAGTTTCGAGAGCATTTACAAAACTTGGTGGAGGATT
>CAZLXK010000254.1:0-3871 GCA_964563305.1 uncultured Treponema sp. | reverse complement strand
TGATAAACAAAATCTCAACAAATTTTTCGCTTACAAGAGAATGACACGACATCCTTGTCGCTCTTTATCTACTTTTGCTTTTTTGTGTTAAGCGACGGGCTGCTCGCCGTGTAAAAAAAAATGCCGACAAGGTATTTGCAACGAAGTTCGAGCACGTCGGCGTAAACGCAATAAGATTTTGAGAATTTTCGCGAAGAGAAAATTCTCTTTATTGACACGATGTCAAGAAAATTTCTTGAATTTTAGATTTTTCCGAATTAAAATAATTTTAAAACAAATAATGCCATCTCTAAAAACTGAAGTTTTTAGAGATAACTTTGAAAAAGCGACGTTTTAAGACTTGTAATTTCAAGGCTCAAAACTCGCAGGCTTCTCGAAAAAAAATCAAATCCAAGTTTTTCGAGAAGCCCATAATTTTATGCAATTTTTAGACAAAAGGAGTAGAAAATGAAAAAACTTTTAGCAAGTTTAGCAATTTGCAGTGTTCTAGCAACTGGAGCATTCGCATTATCTTTTGAAGCAAGTGCTGGCGGAGCGTACGGATTTACATCTTTAACTACAAAAAATACAGTTAGCGATGTAACTACAACAACAAAATCCACAGACAATTCTTTTGGAGCAAAAGCGGCTGTAACTGCAAAACTCAACAAGAACTTAGGACTTCAATTTGAAGGTTCATTCTTGTGGCCAACAAAATACAAAATCACAACAACTTATTCAAACAGCGACACTGTAAATACTTCAGAAGGCGATCGTTCAAATTCATTTATTTTTAACGGATTTGTGGGACCAGTTTACGATCTTTCACTTACAAGAGATTTAACTTTGCGACTTGGTGCTGGTTTTGATTTTGCTTACAACAAATACACATCAACATCTTCTTCAACACTTTTTAGCGTTACAACAACTTATGCAAACACAACTTCTTATTGGAGTTATGGAATTGGTGCTAGAGCAGATGGAATTTACAAAATCAACAGAAATTTGGATTTTAAAGTAGGACTTACACTTGGTTATCTTTGGGGAAATTCTGTAAAAAGCGTAACTACAACGACTGTAAATAGTAATTCTAGCACAAGCACAGATTCTGGCGATTATAACGCAAACGGACTTTATTTAATTCCAGATATTTCACTTACTTATAGATTCTAATTTAACTCGTCATTCTGAGACTTTAGCCGAAAAATCGTCGAGTACTTAGCACAAGAAATTATCTTTTACATTACCGCTAGCAGATTGCCACGTCGAACTAAAGTTCTCCTCGCAATGACGAGGCAACTGCCAGTTTTTTTGTTGTCATTGCGAACCGTGCTTCGACTTCACAGTTACTGAGCCTATCGAAGTACAGCAAACGTCGTGGTAATCTCGTTTCACTTAGTACAAGAAAACGGTGATTTGGAGAGTCCGCTCGAAACTGCGTTGCGAATTCAATCAGCGTTTTAAAATTACAAATTTTCTAAATAACTTAAAAGATGTTCGCTTAAGTTTCCAAGTTTAAAAATCGACATTGCAAAATCTTGAAAAATCTTTTTAAGCAAATCGTAATTTTTTAAAAGCAAAAATAAAATTTGGCTTTGTTCTTGCGAGTTTAGAGAATTTGTTGTAATAAAATCAATTACATTAGAAAGTTCTTGACTTTTATACAAAGCGTCTTCGCTAAGTTTTGCATTTTCACTTAAATTAAAATTCAAAAGTGCTTTTTTATAATCAGTAAAACAATCCGCAGAAAAAAAAGGCTTTAATTTTTGCAAAAACGCATTTACTTTTACAAGTTGAAACTCATCATCTTGAACGTAGGCTTGCCAAAAAAAAGGCGTTCCACTTAAAACCGCACGACTAAAAGAATCTTCGCCACGCACAAAATTAAAATCACACAAAGTCAAAAAAGCGTCCCAAGTTTCTTGCGGCAAATATTTCAACACAGAATACTCAATTTGATTTTGCTCACAAATATTTTCAAAATCTTTTAATTGAACCGCCGCTGCTAAAAAAATATGAACTTTAAAGTTTGGATTTTGCTGCTTTTTAAAATCTTGAAAAAGTTTTAAAGCTTTAATTTGACTAGAAAAATCTTTTTGATACAAAAAAACGCTCACACAAAAAACATTTTCGTTTGTAAAAAGTTCAATTTCTTGAGCTACAAAAGTTTTTTTTACAAAATTTAATGCATTCTGATTTTTTAAACTTTGACTTGAATACAAAAAGTCAACAAATGGCTTGTCTAAAATTAAACCGCCAGTTTTTTTCGTAAATCCTGGCATAAAATTTACTTTTTTTACAAAAACGCTTCTTGTTCCACTTTTTAAAAGATGAAAATCGTCAGCCCAAGGTTCTGCGGTTAAATATTCAATATTTACGATTTGAACTTTTTGCGAAAAATTTTCGCTGAACAAAATGTCGTCAAGCCAAGAAGGTCTTTTGCATTGAAAACATTGTAAAATTATTTTAGGCGGATTTTTAAAAAATTCTTTTGTGCAAATTTCAGTTTTGTTCCAATCAAAAATTTTCCAATTAAAAGTGTCAATTTTTTGTTCGGCCATGTTTGGATTTATTTGACTTGCCATTTTTGAAAAAGCTGCAAGATTATTTACAACAAGTCGCAAATTTATTTTAGGATTTACTTGAGAAATGCTTCGGGAAAGTCTGTAAACAAAACCAATGTCGCCAAAATTGTCTACAACGTCGCATAAAATTGTGATTTCTTGAACTTGCATAAAACTTAGTATATTTTGACTTTTCGCTGATTTCAAGAATAAGAAAATTGACAGCCGCGAGAAATTGACTGTAAGTTTCTTGCAAAAAAAAGCCTAGCCCCGATTGTTCTCGACATCGTGTCGATTACGCAAATTTTTACTTTGCAAAAATTTGCAGGCTCTCCTAGCATTTACGGCGACATCCTTGTCGCCACATTCTTGCACAAAAAAAGTCGCTCCAACAAATAAATAATAATTTGTTATATTTACAAAATTTTCTTGCTTTTAGTTTTGCTTGGTTGTAATTATGTAGTTGAAAACGTTTTCAGATATAAATCTGAAGGGGAATTCTTATGGCTAAAGAAAACATGCGCCTTTTTTCACTTGCATGGCCGATTTTTATTCAGCAACTTTTGTCACTTTTTTTAGGTTACGCAGACACGATTATGATTAGTCATTATTCTGACATCGCGGTGGGAGCTTTGGGAAATGCGAATCAAATTATGGGCTTTTTGATTTTAGCGTTTTCGGTTATTACAAGTGCAACTGGCGTTTTGGTTTCGCAATATTTGGGTGCCGGAAAAACTGAAGCTATGAACAAGATTTATTCTGTTAGCCTTGTTTTTAATTTTTTTATCAGCATTTTTATTTCGATTATTATTACGGTTTTTGCTTCTTCACTTTTGCGTTTTATTAGAATTCCTGACGTTATGCTCGATGACGCTGTTAAATATATGCAAATTACTGGCTGTTTTTTGTTTACTAACGCTTTAATTCAAGTTTTTTCTGAAATTTTTAACTGCAACGGCAAAACTCAATTTGGAATGATTATTATGTTTGCGATGAATATTTTAAATATCATTGGAAACTATTTGGTTTTGTACGGTCCGCTTTCTTTTTTGAATTGGGGAACTTTTGGCGTGGGACTTTCTACGAGCGTGAGTAAAATTATTTGTCTTTTTGCTTGCATTGTGATTTTTAAAAAATATATTCATGGCAATTTTTCATTTTCTTATTTTAATCCTTTTCCTAAAAAACTTTTGGCTAAACTTGTTAAAATTGGAATTCCTGCGGCGGGCGAAGGTTTTTCTTACAATGTTTCGCTGATTGTGATTGCGGCTTTTGTTAATACTTTAGGTCCGGTTGCGATTACAACTCGCGTTTATTGCAATATTTTG
>CAZLXK010000253.1:0-3879 GCA_964563305.1 uncultured Treponema sp. | reverse complement strand
ACAAAGAACTTTCTGTAAGCAAAAAGATAGCGACAAAGTATTTGCAACGAAGTTTACTTGATGCTACGCTGCACTTTTCAAAGCATGTCACCTTAAATGTCATAAAAGTTTGAGAATTTTTACAAAAAAAATTCTCGTAGTCGACAGGAAGCCGTAATTTTGCTCGAGACTAAAGGGCTTACACGGCGGGCTAAGTCCTCGACGAAAGGCGGCGGCAAAGCCGCCGCCCTTTTACTTAAGCGATATTCTCTAAAAAAAACACACAAAAATCAAAATACAATTACTTTACAGAACCCGAAACTCCTTCTACAAAGCGTTTTTGTTGTGTAAAGAATAGAATAACTGTTGGCAGCGTCATTATGCTTATGCTTAGCATTAAAAGTCCATAATCTGTAACGTAGCCTGCGGTTAAACCTGTAACAATCAAAGGCATCGTTCTCATTTTTTGTGACTGCATAACAATAAGTGGCCACATATAATTATTCCAACCATTCATAAATGTAACTATTGCCGCCGCTGCAAAAGTTGGAGACATTATTGGCAAGTAAACTCTCCAGTAAATCTGAAATTCATTAAGTCCATCGATTCTAGCCGCTTGTATGGTTTCGATTGGAAACGCTTGAGAATTTTGTCTAAAGAAAAAAATCAAAAAAGCTGTAGAAATTGAAGGCAAAACAAAGCCGAGTGTTGTGTTAAGCAAATGTGCACTAGAAAACATTCTAAACAATGGAACCATAATCGAAGCAAAAGGAATCATCATAGAAAGCAAAAGTATTTTCATTAAAAAATCCTTTTTCTTATCGCGATAAATTTGAAAACCGTAACCTGCAAGTGAACAAACAAATATGCTCGAAACGGTTTGAATCGCTGTTGTTCTAAACGAATTCCAAAGTCCTCGCCCAATATCAACAGTTTCTACCATAGTCTTTATATTCTCAAACAAATAAAGTCCCGGAAGCATTCGTCCCGCAATAACATCTGTACTTTTATTTGTTGCAGAAACAATCATAAAGTAAAACGGAAAAATTGAAAGTATGCAAATTATTATGATAAATATATATTCGTAAGCCGGAGCTTTGTTAACGGAACCGTGATGTCTACTCATTTTTATCTCCTATAAAAAATCACGAAAAAAGTTTCAAGTTTTTTTGTGATTTTTTAAGCGTTTCTGTAATGAAATGAAGAAACGCAGTTAATATTGCAAGTTTGTAACATAAACTTGACAAGAATAAAAGTCGACAAAATTTTCTGGCGACTTTTATTCTCTATCTCCTATTTTCATCTGAATGAATGAAAGAACAGCAACCATAATCAAAATTACGTATGAAATTGCCGCTGCATATCCAAACTGTGGATTTAATACAAATGAAAGATTATATATGTATTGTGAAATTGTGATTGTTTCGTTGCCAGGTCCGCCGTTCGTTAAGTTTCTTACTTCATCAAAAAGCTGCAAAGTTCCATTTATAGACATTATAGAAGTCAGCAAAATAACAGGACGTAAAAGTGGAAGTGTTAACTTAAAAAATTGTTGTGTAGAAGTTGCGCCGTCAACACGAGCCGCTTCATAAATACTGTGGTCAATATTTTGTAAACCCGCAAGAAAGAAAACTGTGTTGTAACCTGTCCATCTCCAAGTAATACAAATAATTATTATCACTTTTGCCCAAGTCGGATCTGTAAGCCAGTTTTTTGGAGTGCTAAGAATTCCCAACTGTAAAAGCCAGTGATTTATAATTCCGTCCAAACCAAATATTGATTTAAAAATCAAAGCTGAAGAAACAAGAGCAGTTGCACAAGGCAAAAAAACGATTGTCCTAAAAAGTCCCTTAAACTTAAGCCGATTGTCGTTCAAAATGCTTGCAAGAATTATCGCTAAAAAAAGCATAATTGGAACTTGAAAAATCAAATAAATAAAAACATTCCTTACTGAATACAAAAAGCGTTCATCTTGGAAAAGCCTAATGTAATTTCTAAAGCCAGTAAAATGCAAATTGTTTGCAACTCCTGACTGTAGCGAAAGAAAGAATGCTCTAACCATAGGATAAAAATTTAAGACAAAAATAAGAATTGCTGCGGGCGTTACAAAAAACCAGCCAGCGATACTATATTTTGCTTCAAGTGATCTTTTTTTTCTCATGATAGATTTTCCCTTGAAAATTTTGTGGAAATTTTGTCATTATCGGGATTGCACAAAAGTTTAGCGTTAGTCGATTGTTAATGAATAAAGTTGATTTTTGATGAACTCAAAATGATTTGTAAACATTAGTCGGCACTTAGAAAGCACAGTCAAACTATAAGTCGAACTTCAACCCGATATTTTTTCGCAAACTGAACAAATTATTGCCGTGCCACTTGTCTAAAATTTATCTTTTGAATAAACAAGAAAAACAAGTCGCACAACAATTAAAGTTTTCTTCTATTAAACTAAATCAAATTCAATCAGCAAATAAAGATTTACTCGCCCATTATGAACCTAACATTTCTTTCAGCCTTTGCTAAAGCTTCTTCAACGCTAGAACCTCTCAAAATATCAGCAATAGCAACGCCAATTTCTGCACGAGCTTCATAGTTATAAATTCCATACTTTACGCGAGGAATTTCTGTTGAATATCTAACAAAATCCTCGTAGATTGTTTGCCCACCAAAGTAAGCATTTCCTTGTTTATAAGCCGGAGAATCTGCGGCAGGAAGCCAAGTTGCAATCATTCCAGTTGAAGGAAGAATTGTTTCGTAAAGTTCTACGCTACCAGCAAAAGTTTTGTTCAATAAATCAATCGCTACATCTTGATTTTTAGAACTTGCCATAACCATCCAAGAAGAACCGCCCTGACTCGAACTGTTTTTTGCTCCAGGAACTGTAAGGCGAGGCGTATTTGTAATTGCCCATTTGCCACTCTGATCTTCTTGAGCAGAAATAGTTGCAACCATCCAACTTCCATCTATTGAAGAAGCAACTTGTCCATTGTTTACAGAAGCAACAAAAGCGTTCCAATCAGCAACCGCAAGACAAGTTCCGTCAGCAACCATATCAGCGTAAATTCTAAGACCTTCAATAAGCGCAGGATTGTTTGCAATATTTACATTTCCGTCATTATCAAAGAACCAAGTTCCAGCACTTTGCAAAACAATCATTACATAATCAGGATCATTTCCAACATAAGAAATCATATATTTGCCAGTTCTTTCTTTTACAATTTTGCCAAGTTCGTGGAATCTTTCCCAAGTAATATCTGTAAAATCATCAACAGAAAGTCCCGCTTCTTGAATTATATCTGTGCGAAGAAAAGTTGCTGTAACACCATTATCAACAGGAACTGAATAATTCTTGCCATCAACTTCACCAAAAGTAACTTTGTATTGTGCAAACTGAGAAAAATCAACCTTGCCATTTAACGGAGCAAAAGCATTTGGATAATTTGATACATTCTTTAAAATTGCGTTGTCTTGACAAAGAATTATATCTGGCAAAGAAGAAGTGTCATTTGCAGAAAGAGAAGTTATAAGTTTTTGCTGTAAATCTTCCCAAGGAGTTTCTACAATATTAACAGTAACGTTTGGATTTGTACGATTGTAGATTTTTGCCGCTTCTCTCATTGAATAAATGTTAAATCCCGGATCCCAACACCAAACTGTCAGCGTTACTGGAGCATTTGGATCTGTGTTTTGACTACTTGCTGAAGATGAGTTTTTTCTTGAACAAGCCGTAAAAACTGTAAAAAGACTTGCAGCAATAAATGTCACAAGAACAAATTTTTTAATACTTTTCATAAATTCCTCCACATTTTTAATTTTTTTTGATTAAATCGTACATTTTGATTGAAAATTTGCTCAAAAAATTAGTAAAAAATGATTTTTTTCATTTGATACATACATCTT
>CAZLXK010000252.1:0-3886 GCA_964563305.1 uncultured Treponema sp. | reverse complement strand
GTAAAAGTTAGTTATAACTAACAAGGGAAAAGAATGTTTAAAAAGAATTTTTTTGATTTATGGACAATGGCAATTTTATTGTTTGCCATAAGTTGTTCTTCAAATGCAAACAAACCTATGAAAAACGGAGATTTTTCTGGAAGTGGCGAAGGTCGTTCTGGCGAAATAAATCTTACAATCAGCGTAGAAAACGGAAAAGTTACAAATGTAAAAGTAAATTCCGAAGCTGAAACTGATTTTGCAAAACCTGCAATCCAAAAAATTTCAAATCAACTTATAAATGGAACTGAAATTTCTGATTTGGACACAGTTTCTGGCGCAACTATGACTTCAAACGGCACAATCGAAGCTTTGGAAAATGCGGTTAAAGCATCAAAAGGAATTGTTGAAAAACCTAAAAAATACAGAAATACAAAATGCGACATTGTTGTAATTGGTTCTGGCGGAGCAGGACTTTCTGCTGCAATTCAAGCGTCTCAAAAAGGTGCGGACGTAATTGTTCTTGAAAAAATGGGAATTGTTGGCGGAAACTCAAATTATTCAACTGCCGGACTAAATGCTTCTGAAACTGGAGTTCAGCGAAGGCTTGGAATTCAAGATACGAATGAGCAATATTTTGAAGACACAATGAACGGTGGACATCACTTAAATGATCCTGATTTAGTTCACACTTTGGTTGAAAATTCTGCTGATGCTGTTGATTGGCTTTCTTCGCTTGGTGCTGATTTATCTGACGTTGGAAAAATGGCAGGTTCTACAAATCCTAGAACTCATCGTCCTCAAGGCGGAGCGGCAATTGGTGCTCATTTAATTTCTGTTCTTAAAAAGCAAACTATGAATCCAGAATCTGCGGGCGTTGTTGAAATTCGAACTCGAAATCGTGTTACTGATGTTTTAACTGATGACGAAGGTGCAGTTTGTGGCGTGGTTGTAGAAGCTCAAAGCGGAACTTACGAAATAAAAGCAAAAGCAGTTATTGTTGCTTCGGGCGGTTTTGGTGCAAATCAAGAAATGGTTGTAAAATATCGACCAGAATATGCTGGCTTTAACACAACAAATCATGCTGGTGCGACTGGCGACGCTGTGGATTTCTTAAAAAAAGTTGACGCTCAGTTTATTCAGATGGAACAAATTCAAACTCATCCAACTGTAGTTGTTGGTTCTGGAATTATGATTACAGAAGCGGTTCGCGGAAACGGTGCAATTTTAGTAAATCGAGATGGCAAACGTTTTGCATCAGAAATGCTTCCTCGAGATGCAATGTCAGCGGCGATTTTATCACAAAACGGAAAATCAGCATTTTTAGTTTTTGATCAAGGAATTCGCGAGTCACTAAAAGCAATTGAAAGTTATGACGCTCAGGGACTTTTAACTTCTGGAAATACACCACAAGAGCTTGCTCAAAAATTGGGAATTCCAGCCGACACTTTTGCTCAAACAATAGAAACTTATAATCAATATCAAAAAAATGGAAATGATCTAGATTTTGCTCGCAAAGGAAACGAAATGCCTCGTGCTCTTGAAAAATCACCTTATTACGCTGTAGAAATTGCTCCTGCAATTCATCACACAATGGGCGGACTAAAAATCAACACAAATGCTCAAGTTTTAAATAATTCAAACCAAGTGATTCCAGGACTTTTTGCTGCTGGCGAAGTTACTGGCGGCGTTCACGGTGCGAATCGTCTTGGCGGAACTGCAGTTGCAGATATTGTCATTTATGGTAGAATCGCTGCAAATTCCGCAATCAAATACGCAAATCTTGAAGAATAGTTGTAAATCATATCAATTTTATTAAAAGCATATTGACATTTTTGTTAGATATGGCTAACTTTTTATATAAATATTTAAGTTAGTCATTTCTAACTTTTATAAGGATTAAAATCAGAGGATTAAAATGAATAAAGTTCTAAAGTTTATTTTTAGTTTATTCCTTTTTAGTGCAGTTGCTCTTTCATCTGTTATGGCTTATTCAAACTGGAATGAAGTTGCCGATGCAATGGATAAAGAACTTGATAAAGCTGGCGAAATTTATGCAAGGGCAGGCGAAGGTTATCAAGATGCTGCAAAAGCACAAGTAAATGTTGCTTATTATCAATATTACGAAAAAGTTGGTTTTGAGCGAACTGTTCAAGCAAAAATTTCCGGAAACAGAGCGGGTCTTGTAGAACTTCAGTTTGCAACTGTAAAAAAAGCAATATCAACTGGAAAACCTACAAAAGATGTTTCTGCTGAACTTAAAAAGTTAAAAGATATGCTTCGCGAAGATGCAAATAAACTTGATCCAAAACCTTATTGGGGAAACATTGCTGAAGGTTATCAAAAAGAACTTTCTGAAGCATATAAATTGTATCGTCGTGGTCAAAAAGATGATTGTGATAAAGCGTTCGTGGCTGTAATTGATAAAATTTATAATGATGAAGAAGTCGGATTTTATAAAAAAGTTCAAAAACATCTTGCTCCAGACGCAGAATTGATTGACAGTAGAGTTAATGCTTCTCGAACTGCATTGCAAAACAGAATTGCTGGAAAGCGAATTAGTGAATCTTTTGATAAACTTTCAGAAACTTTAGTTGCAGTTGCTGCTGATTTGGATAATTGGGAAGCAACTTCAAGTTGGAGTGCGTTTTGGGTTAACTTTGTTGCTTCAATTTCAATTATGTTAAAGGAAGGTTTTGAAGCAATTTTGATTGTTGCCGCAATTATTGCATATCTTCGCAAGAAAAATATGGAGCATCACTTAAAATCAGTTTATTTAGGTTGTATACTTGGTGTTTTTGCTTCTATTTTAATGGCGATTTTGTTAAATGCACTTGCTGGCGGTCAGGGCGACAAACAAGAACTTATTGAAGGTTTAACTATGATTTTTGCAACCGCAGTTTTGTTCTACACAAGCAACTGGATGGTTTCAAAAGCCGACGAACATCAGTGGGAAGGTTACATTAAAAGTCAAGTTTCAGAATCATCAGAAAAAGGTTCTGTTTTTGGTTTAGCATCGACTGCATTTTTGGCAGTTTTCCGTGAAGGTGCAGAAATTGTATTGTTCTATCAAGCTTTGGTAATTGGTGCAAACGGTTCAACTGCAATTAGTGCAATTTGGTGGGGACTTGGAATCGGTTGTGTACTTTTGGTTGGCGTTTACTTACTCATAAAATTTATTTCTATAAAGATGAAGTTAAAGCCGTTCTTTATGGCAACTTCAATTTTAATGTTCATTATGTGTGTTGCATTCGTTGGAAGCGGAATTGATGAATTTATTGAAGGCGACTTTATTTCAGCAACACAAATTCCTGGATTCCCAACATTCTCAATTCTTGGAATTTATCCAACTGTAGAAACTTTACTCGCACAACTTTTGTTCTTAATTCCTGTAGTTTTGTGTCTTGTAATTCAAATTAAAAATCAAAACGAATCAAAAAAGCATATTGAAAATCACGACGAGGCAATTTCAGTTTCTCCAAAGAAACGTTCAGTTGCGGCTCCGCTTCAAATTTGTCTTGGATATTTTGGCGTAGGAAATTTTTATCTTGGAAATGTAGGACAAGCAGTTATGCAATATTCTTGTACAGTTTTTGGAGCATATTTTATTTACATGGGACAAAGTGCAAGATATGATCATCCAATTTTTGGGGCATTCTTTACGATTTTTGGTATTTGTGCGATTGTCTACAGTGTAGTTTCGGTAATTGTTGATTTCATTAAGATTCTTAACAAAAAGATGAAAGATGGAAACAAATTGCCGGTTTTAAATTAGTAAAAATTTCTTATGTGAGAGATTTTTATATAAAAAAAATAATAAAAAATTAATAGGAGGTGTTATTATTATGAAAAAGACATTGTCTTTGGTTGTATTAGAAAGTGCTGTTTTGGCATTTGGTTTTATGGG
>CAZLXK010000251.1:0-3898 GCA_964563305.1 uncultured Treponema sp. | reverse complement strand
ATCGCAACTTTCTTGCAAAACCGACAATTATCTTGTTGCAGTGACAGATTCTGAATCAAGTTCAGAATGACGTAACTCAACTTTCTTGCAGAAAAACCTAGCCTCGATTGTAGCACCGCCAACGGCGTTCTTGCAAAAGCAAGAATGAAGCGATAGCGGAAGTGCGAAAAGCGAGCCGAAGTGAAAGAATTTGCTCCATAAATTCGGCCAAATTCACCAAGAATAAAAAAATTATTCTCCATGCAAAATTCTTAAAACTTGGCTTCCATACATTTCCAATTTAATTTTCCCGATTCCGTAACATTTTTCAAGTTCAGAAAGATTTTTTGGCTTTTGTTCAATTATATCGTAAAGAGTTTTGTCACTAAAAACAGCAAAAGGCGGAATGTTTGATTCAATAGCGGTTTGTTTTCGCCAAGTTCTAAAACTTTCAAAAAGTTTTTTGTCTGAATTGTCAAGATTATGCTTTACAATTACGTGATTTTTAGTTGCTGAATTTGTTGAGTTTTCAGATTTTTCAGATTTTTCATATTTTGCTGACTTTACATAAGATTTTTCAGCGGATTTTCCAAAAGATTTTTTTGTGCGACTTTTACTTAAACTAAACTCAACACTCAAATAAATTTCTTGCCGAGATTTTAATGCGTTAAGTCCCACTTGAGTTACGTAAAGAATTTGATAATCGCCTTCGCAAAAAATATACGCTTCTTCTTCAAGTGCGTTGCAAAGTTCAAACCAGTTTTCTTTTGAAAGTTCTTTTCCAATTCCAAAAGTGCTTAAATGATTGTGTCCACGCTCTAAAATTTTTTGATTTTTACTTCCAAGCAAAATGTCAATAATGTAACTTGCACCGTAACGCTCTCCAGTTCGCAAAATGCAAGACATAAACTTTTGTGCAAGAATTGTTACGTTTTGTTTAATAATCGGACCTCGCGTGCAAATGTCGCAGCAATGCTCCACTTGACTTTCTGATTCAAGAAAATTCTCGCCAAAATATGAAAGCAAAATTTTTCTTCGGCAAGTTTTGCTTTGTGCGTAGTGAACCATTCCTTGCAAAAGTCGCTCTTCTTGCTCATTATTAAAATCTTTTGAAAAAAGAAATTGTATTTTTCTGATGTCGGCTTTGCTGAACAAAAGTAACGCAGTTGATTGTTTCCCGTCACGTCCCGCTCTTCCAATTTCCTGATAATATTGTTCCAAAGATTTTGGCAAATCGTAGTGAATTACGTAGCGAACATCCAATTTGTTAATTCCCATTCCAAATGCAAGTGTCGCAACCATAACATCAACTTTGTTATTTAAAAAGTCTTCCTGATTTTTTGTGCGCTCTTGATCACTAAGTCCCGCGTGATAATTTAAGGCTTTTATTCCTTGAGAAATGAGTTTTTCAGTTAAAGTGTCAACATTTTTTCGGCTAAAACAATAAATTATTCCAGACTGATTTTGATGATTTTGAATAAAACTTAAAACTTGCTCGAAGCCATGAGTTTTTTGTTCAACTTGAAGATAAATATTTGGACGATTAAAACTTGAAACTAAAATTTGCGGATTTTCCATGTGCAAAGATCTTGCAATGTCATTTCGAACTTGCTCAGTGGCTGTGGCGGTTAGTGCAAGACAAACGGCTTTTGGAAATTGTTCGCGGATGTAAGAAAGTTCAAGATAATCTGGTCTAAAATCGTGCCCCCAAGAACTTATGCAATGCGATTCATCAACTGTAATGCAACTTAAAAAAACATTTTCGCTGTGTAAAAGATTTTGAATTCGATTAGTGTTTAAACTTTCCGGTGAAAGATAAAGCAATTTTATTTTTCCACTGCGGATTTCGTTGCAAATTTCAAAATATTCGTTTGAATCCAAAGTTGAATTTAGAAAAACTGCCGGAATCTTTAGCGATTTTAGTTGTGAAACTTGATCTTGCATTAGCGAAATAAGTGGCGATATTACAACTGTAAGTCCGTCTAAAATTAAGGCTGGAATTTGATAGCAAAGAGATTTTCCGCCACCAGTTGGCATAACTGCAATCGTGTCGCGTCCGTCTAAAACATTTTGAATTACATTTCTTTGCAAAGGTCTAAAATTTTTGTATCCAAAGACATTATTTAAAATATTTTCTGGCGTTTCTTTTGAAAAAAAATGATCCATTGCGTTTTGATTTTCCTCACTGATAAAATTTTCGCTAGTTTCGTCGAATGGTTGGTGTACTTCGACAGACTCATTATCCGCAACGTCGAAGCTCGGAGCATTTGAGTCACAAATTATTTGTGCATATCTTGTTGCTATTGATTTTATATGAGTCAGCAAAAAATTGTAACGGATTTCATTCATTTTTTTCTCTTGATTAAGTTTTTTTTATCTGATATAGTCTTTGTGTTGAGCCGGCTTGGTGGAATGGTAGACACGAAAGACTCAAAATCTTTTGCGCGCGAGCGTGTCTGAGTTCAAGTCTCAGAGCCGGTATTTACCTCTTGATTTTCAAGAGGTTTTTTGTTTTTAAACTGATTGTTCGCACTTTACTTAACAAGTCGGCGGTTTATCGCGTGGATTGGCGGTTTCTTGCAGGAACTTGCGGTTTCTTTACCAAGCTGACGATTTGCAAAGTTGAGTGACGCTTTTATAAGAAAACCGTCAGTTCTCTGCGGAAAGCACCAGTTTTCTCAAAAAAACGACAGTCATCAAAGAAAAACCGCAACTTTTCGCAACAACTGCCAGTTTTCGCGAGTAAGTCAGCACAAATCACATATCACCAAAACTAAAATCCATTGCACCAGAAGATTTTCTGTATTCTATTGCTTCAGCCATTGAAACTTCGTCAATATTTTGTGAACATTTCATATCAGCGATTGTTCTCGCAACTTTTATACAAGAACTTACCGCACGCGGAGAAAATCCATTTTTTTCACTTGCATTTTCAAGTACGGCAGAAACTTTTTTTTCTAAAAAGCAATATTTTGAAATTTCACTTGGATTTAAGTAAGCGTTTTTTTTGCCTTGACGACTTCTTTGGATTTTTATGGCATTTGCAATTTCAACTCTAAGTTCTGAAGTTGATTTTGATTTAACATTTTGTAATGTAAGTGACGCATTTTTTGAATCAACTTTTACGCGAAGGTCAACTCTGTCTAAAAGCGGAGCCGAAAATTTTTTCCAATATTGTTCGATTGCTTTTCCTGAACACAAACAAATTTTATCTTTTGAGCCAAAATTTCCGCAAGGACACGGATTTGTAGACATAAGCAACTGAAATCTTGCCGGAAAAACTGTAGTTCTTCCCGCCCGACTTAAGGTAATTGAGCCACTTTCAAGCGGAACTCGAAGCATTTGAATCACAGAAGAGCGAAACTCTGCCGCTTCGTCTAAAAACAAAACTCCATTGTGGGCAAGAGAAATTTCTCCTGGCGAACATCTAAATCCTCCGCCACACATTCCTTCGATAGTTGCAGTTTGATGCGGTTGGCGAAAAGGTGCTCTTAAAATAACAGCGTCGCCACTTTTCATTAAACCTGCAATCGAGTAAATGCGAGTAACCGACTGCGATTCTTCTGCTGTTAGCAAAGGAAGCAATGAAGGAAACTTTTGAAGCGAAAGCGTTTTTCCGCAACCAGGCGGACCAAAAGCCAACAAATTATGTCCACCGGCAGCAGCAATTTGCAAAGAGCGAACTAATTTTTCTTGACCTTTAACTTCCGCAAATTCAAAACCAATTTCAACTTTTGGAAACAAAATTCCGTTGATTTCTTGGCAATTTTTATCAAGATTAAACTTTGTTAAAGAAGAATTTTGCTTTTTTGTAAAACTTTTTGTGCAAAATAAAGCGTTAAAAGCGTCGCTTAAATTTTCAGCACCAAAAACTTTCATTCCATCAACTTCACGAGCTTCGTCAGCGTTTACTCGAGGA
>CAZLXK010000250.1:0-3927 GCA_964563305.1 uncultured Treponema sp. | reverse complement strand
CCAAAAAAAACTAAAATTTGTAAGTTTACCAAGAAGCCCGTAACTAAAATAAAAAATTTATGTTTATAAAAAGTAGGAACTTTATAAGCAAAGAGGATTATTTATGAAACGTTTAGTTTTAGGACTTACCCTTTTACTTACTTTGACAGGTTTTACATTTGCCCAAAGTGATTTTACGGTTTTGGCAACAGTTAAACTTGATAAAAATGAATCTATTACATTAAAAAATTTAAAATCAAGAGTTGATTTTGTTCAAAAACAGTACGAACCTTATGGCATAAAAGTAAATTCTGTTGAACAAAGAAAGGCGATTCTTGAAAATTTGATTTACGAAAAGCTTCTTTTACAAGCAGCACAAAAAGAGGGAATTGTTGTAACAAATAGCGAAGTTGATTCTTCATTTTTGAACACATTTAGTCAACAACTTGGCGTGCAACTTACAGAAACAGAACTTTCTGACATAATTAAACAGCAAACCGGGCAGTCGCTTGATGAATACTTAAAATCAAATTCTGGAATGAATACTTCAGAATATAAAGCGTACTTAAAAAATCAACTTGTTGTACAAAAATATGTTTATTCTAAAAAAATGGATGAACTTAGAAAAGTTGCTCCTTCTGATGAACAAATTCGACAAGCCTATGATATGAACAAAAAGAATTTTACGCAAAATGATATGGAAAAACTTTTCTTAGTGATTGTGCCGTTTGCTTCTAGTAGCGAAGTTGATGCAAAAGCAAAGTGCGAATCTATCAAAAATCAATATTCCAAAGATAAAAGAGTTAGTGCCATTTTGAATAACGCCGACAACGGAAAATCTTATGTTGCTCAAGAGCGTTTTGTTCAGCAAACTCAGCAACAAGCACAAGCTTTAGGTTGGTCTTATGAAAAACTTGCTGAATTATTTTCTAAGCCAGAAGGTTATATTAGCGAAGTTACAAAAACCGACAGCGATTATCAGTTTTATGTTGTAGAAAAAAAATATGAAGCAAAAATGCTTGGTTTAAGTGATGTTGTTCAGCCAGAATCAAATTACACAGTTTATGAATATATTAAAGCGAGTTTAACTCAACAGTTGCAAAGTCAGTTCTTTGAAACAGCAGCGGTTGAACTTTCAAAAGCACTTGATACACCTGAAAATGTTGATCGCAAAAAAACTGGCGATGATCTTAATTCACTTTTGAGCTGGTAATCAGTTAAGGAAACTTTTGTGTCACGTAGAAAAGCTCGTGTTTTAGCGTTTCAAGCACTTTATTCTTATGATGTTGGGCAAGTTCCGCTTGATGAATTGTTAAAATTTGAATGGGAAAGTGATTTTGAAAACGATGCTAAATCCAAAACTTTAATTTCAAATTCAAATTCCCAAAGTTCAGAAAACGAATCAAACGAAAATAAAGATTTAGATTCTGAACAAGAAACTTATGATTTTGCAAGAATTTTAATCAGCGGAACCATAAATCATTTAGAACAAGTTGATTTTTACATAAAATCTCATCTTTCAAAAAAATGGACAATGGAGAGAATAAACCGCGTTTCTTTGGCTGTAATGAGAATAAGTGTTTTTGCTCTTTTGTATCAAAAAGATATTTCTCCTTCGATTATAATTGATGAAGCAATTTCTATTGTTAAAGAATATGGCGAAGAAGATTCTTATAAATTTGTAAATGCAATTCTTGACAACATAAATAAAGAGATTTTACTTGAAAATTAAATTTTTTTTAATTTTAATATTTAGTTTTTTTGTTTTTACTTTTATTTCTTGTTCAGCAAGTTCTCACGAAGAATCTTTTACCTCAGCACTTGATCGGATTGATATGTACATTTCTATGCAAAATCCGAACGATGCTCTTGATGAATTAAAACGTCTTGAAAAAAAAGTTTACAGTTCTTACGAAAGGCTTGGAATTTACAAACGTTACATTTTGTTAAATGAAATTCAAAATGCACAAAAAGTTCTTGTGGAAGGTTTAAAAAAATTACCAGACAATTTAGAACTTTGTGCAGTTTATTCTCAGTTTTTGATGCGAAATTCTGCAAATCAAAATGTAAAGTCAGAAGACATTTTCCCTTACGTTTCAAAACTTTTGGGCACAAAATATGAATCAATTTATTCAGAATATAAAATTCGACTTGCAATTCAAAACGCTCAAGATTTTTTTAGTCAAGAATTTGTTTCTATTTTTGAAAATGCTTACGAATCATCTTTTGATAGCAAATGGCTTTTTAACGCAGCGGCAATTTACATAAAAAACGGCGACTTTAATAAGGCAGCGTCGCTTTATCCAAAAAAAATTCAAAGTTTAGACGACGCACTTTTTTGGGCTTTTGTTTCTTTTGACAACGGATTTTATTCTCAAAGTTTAGATTCGCTTCTTTTTAATCCGAAAATTTTAGATGACGCGACAAACGACAATCGAATTTTTGAATTTTTGGCACTTGAAGCGGACAATTATTTTATTTTAGGCGAAAATCAAGAATCTTTTAACATCAGAAATCAAATTATTACAAAATGGAAAAATTTAAATGCTTTTGAAAAGTTGGATTTAAAAAAATCTTCAGAAACATCTTTTGTGGAAAAAGCTTATGCAAATAATATTGTTTATTTTGCTTCGTTAAATGATGATGAAAATCATTATAAAACTTTGACAGAAGCGTTGGAATTTTTTCCGAATAGTGCAGAAATTTTGTCGCTTTACGGAAATTTTGCACTTGAAGTTTCGCGTCGTCCAAAAGAAGATGAATTTTTGCAAGAACTTAGGCGACGAAACTTAAAAACGCTTCAAATGGAAAAAAATGATGAGCAAGTTAACATTGAATTTAGCGATGTTTTAGCTCATTTTGATGATTCGATTTCGGTTGAAAAAAATCCGCAAGTAATTGTAAAAAAACAAATGTTTGAAGATGAAATAAATCGAAATGAAATTGCGGAATCGAATGTAAAAGTTTGGGCTTTGCTTGAGCGAAATATGGACAAAAATGGAAATCTTGACGAAGAAATTGTGCATTATGGAATTTCAAAATTTCTTCAAAACAAAAATTTTGATGATGCAAAGCGTTTGTTTGAAAAAAATATTAAAAATAAAAATGACGAAGATTGTAAACTTTGGGAATTAGAATATAAAGCGTATTTTGCGGCGGAAAATCAAAATATAAAAGAAGCGTTTGAACTTTATTCTAAAATCATAAAAATTTGCGAAAATAAAATTCCAATCAGCGAGTCACAAGATAATTCTGAAATTTTAATAAATTCTTATGTGAACATTGCTTTTATTTATGAAGGATTGGGAAAAAATGATTTTGCGTTGGAAAGTTTGAACAAAGCGTTTTCAAAAACTAATTCTGCAAAAGAAAAATCTGAAATTCTTTATAGAATGGCTCTTATTTCTTATAATTCCGGCGATGAAAGAAATGCGATTCGCTCTTTGCAATATGCAATCAATTTGGATTCAGAAAATAAAAATGCTCGCCTTTTACTAAAACGCGTTACAAATTAGAAGTGCCTTAAAAAATTTTTTAAAAAGTTGACGATTGGCAAAAAAATGCGTAATTTTGAAGATAATAAAACGATAAGTTTTTCTTGCGTTTTATAGAATTGAATTTTAAATAATTTTTGGAGGAACATAATGAAAATTAAACCTTTGGCAGATCGTGTACTTGTAAAACAAGTTGCTGCAGAAACAAAAACCGCTGGTGGACTTATTATTCCTGACACCGCTCAAGAAAAAACTCAGCAAGCAACTGTAGAAGCAGTTGGTCCAGGAACTGAAAAAGAAAAAATTACTGTTAGCGTAGGAGACAAAATCCTCTACGACAAATATGCAGGAACAAATATTAAAATTGACGGCGATGATTATCTTATTCTCAAAATGAGTGATATTATTGCTGTAATTGAGTAATTTTGACCTAAAATTTAAAACTTGTTATAAA
>CAZLXK010000249.1:0-3945 GCA_964563305.1 uncultured Treponema sp. | reverse complement strand
ATTCTTGTTTAAAGATTAAATAAAGGTTAAATATCAAATTTTTATAAATTTTTTAAGTTTTTTGAAAATACTAATCAAAGTAATCTTAAAGAAAATTCTTGCCGATAAAGTAAGCATAAATGCTTTTTTAAACATTTTATTATTTTAAGACAATGAGAAGTTTAGTTTTCAAGGAGTCGATTTAGTTTATGAGTGCTGAAAAAAAGAAATTTTTTTTAGATCTTCCATTGAAGGTTATTTTAACTGAAGATGGCACATCTCATTTTTTAAGTCACAAAAAAACATTATTAAACTTGAAACTTGCAGATAACAAAAGTGCTCATGGAATTAGTTTAGATCACTTTTCGCCTGCATCTATTCAAAATATGATTCTTTTAGATTATATTTCGCGAATGGAAATTTCTATGCCAGAATTTGTTTCTCATCGTCAAGAAGTTATGGATTTATCAAAACTTATTGTTTATTCAATTTTATACAAACAGTTTGACAGAGAAATTTTCCAATCTTTAGTTCAAACTGATTGTGTCAGAAAATATAATCGAACTCACGCAAGCACTTTAATTGACGAGCGAACAAAACTCCCAGATAAGCAACTTCGAGCACAACTTGCCTTAAAAGATAACGTAATTCAACTTTCCAGAAAAAATATTCTTGATCCAGTTTGGAAAAGTATTATGAATAATGCTGATTTTTCTCCAGAAGAAAAAAATATTTATCTTTTAATGACAGAAAAATTCTTAAATCGTCTTAGTTTGATGAATTGGCACATTATTACTTTGTTTTATAAAACTGAAGGATTTTCTGAAATTGTTGGAGTTATAAGGCAACATTTAGCAACTTATATGGATAAATCGAAAGTTGCAGAATATATTTCCGTAATGGTAATGGAACTTGCATTAAACTGCGAAAATAATAATATTCGTAAACAAGCGAAAATTCAGTTTCAAGGAATTGAAAATTCTGATACGCTTATTTTTGATCCAAAGGTTCGAGAACAAATTGTAAAAGAACTTGAACGCAAGCACGAACTTGTATTTCTTTCTTGGACTTTGGGCGGAGGTTCAACTGCGATTGGAAAGCAAGGACTTTTGCAAATCACACTTTACAACAAAGATGATGAATTTCAAGAAGTAAAAGAAAGCATCGAAAGTAAAATGTCTGCAAATTTGAGTAAAAAATCACTTATAGATTTTTATCGGCAAATGCCAGAAGGTCAAGAAGGAACTGATTTAGGTTTATATTATTTGTCTTATCTTGAAGAAGCTTGCCGAAAAGTTAATGTCAAATTTGATTCTATTGTAAATCAATCTTCTGCAAGTGATTTGACAGTTATCAATTTAAAGTTTAATTTCTAATTTATGGGTAAAAATCATTATAAAAAAATTTTATTGTTTTTCGCTCCATTTTTCTTAGGATTTTTTTTGTCTTGTTCTGACAGTAATCCAAAATTATCAACTGTAAATCCTTGCATTGTTTTTGAATTTTCTGATTTTGAAAGCGAAGCAAATGTAAGACTTTCTGTTTTTGCAAATGCTGAAAGTGATATTCAAAGAGTTAGCGAAATTCGTGCAATCAACGAAGAAACTGGTTTAGAATGGATTTGTTTAAATCCTAGAAAAATTATTGATAGTAACAAAAGAAATTGGGTTGGTTATTCAAAATTTATTGCTCCTTATGGCGAAAATTTTCCTTCGGGCAAATATATTTTTTATTATGAAGATCTTTCTGGCAGAGAATACGAAGCAAATTTTTCTTTGACTTTAGATGATTCATATTTTTCTTCAAAAGCTCAAGATTATCCAGATTTAATAAAAGTTTCTAAAAGTAAAAGAATTGCAATTTATAGCGAAACATCTTCGCTTTCTTATTATGGCGAATATAGAAAATCTTGGTCTTCCGAAGAAGATGCACTAAAAGATTTTCCAGATGCAATTTCTTATAGAATTTGCTATATAACATCAGATAATAAAATTTGCTTTGTAATGCCTTTTGTTAATTTTTCAAATTTAGAAAATCCCGCTGACTAAAAATATTAAAAACTTAAAACTAAAAATATAAAATTATAAGGAATGGTAAAATATGTCAGATAATTTTGACACAAATGATTATACTGAAGAAAACTTTGATAATGGCGATAATCATCGGCGAAAAATAAAAACTTACGTAATGCGTTCAGGAAGAATGAGCGAAAATGAAAAGCGAAGTTATGAAAATTTACATCAAGTTTGGTGCATTCCTTTTGAACATAAAACTCTAAATTATACAGAAATTTTTAATAATACAAATCCTGTAATTGTTGAAATTGGTTTTGGAATGGGACAAGCGACTTCTCTTATTGCTCAAAAAAATCCGAACATAAATTATATTGGAATTGAAGTTCACGTTCCTGGAGTTGGCAGGCTTTTGGGCGACATAAAACGTAATCAGTTAAAAAATTTATTTATTATTGAACACGACGCTGTGGAAGTTTTAGAAACAATGATTCCTGATAATTCTTTGGCTGGATTTCATATTTTCTTTCCAGATCCTTGGCCTAAAAAAAAGCATCATAAGCGACGTTTAATTCAAAGACCAAACACAAATCTTTTAGCGTCAAAACTTTCGCCAAATTCTTATCTTTATTTTGCGACAGATTGGGAAGAATATGCTCAAAGTGCTTTAGAAGAATTAAATCTTACAAAAAATCTTCACAACAAATATGAAAACTTTGCTCCTCATCAAGATTGGCGACCTAGAACAAAATTTGAACAAAAAGGAATTGATGAAGGACGAAAAATTTACGAGTTGATTTTTGAAAAAGATGAAAATTAAAAAATTTAAATAAAAGGTAAAAAAATGGATTTATTTGATATTGAAAAACTTGATTCTGAAAATCAGAAAACTAAAAATGAACAAATTTCTTCAAGAATCAAAGAACTCGAAAATCTTATAAAATATCATCAGAATTTATATTACAACGGCGAAGGTAAAATTTCTGATGCAGAATTTGATAAACTTTGGGACGAATTAAAGCAAAAAGATCCTTCAAATCCAATTCTACATTCTGTTGGTGCGGATTCTGGCAATTTTGAAAAAGCAAGTCATTTAATGCCGATGGGTTCTCAAGAAAAAGCTGCAAGTCCAGAAGAATTTATTTCTTGGGCGGAAAAACATAAATATCCTGAATATTTGGTTGAATATAAACTTGACGGAGCGTCTCTTGAACTTCAATATTTAAATGGAAATTTGTTACGGGCAGTTACGCGCGGAGACGGAACAATTGGCGACGTAATTACATCAAATGCTGTAAAAATGCAAGGCGTAAAGCAAGAATTAATTTTTGAAACTGATTCTAAAAAACAAAAGTTAAACTTTACTGGCGGAATTCGTGGCGAAGTTATTATGACTCACGACATTCATTCTAAATATTTTTCTGATAAAGCAAACTGCCGAAACGCAGCAAACGGTTTAATGAAGCGAAAAGATGGCGAAGGCAGCGAATATTTAACTTTAATTACTTATGATATTTGGGCAAGTCAAGGCGAGCAACCTTATAAAGACGAAGAGGATAAACTTAATTGCTTAAAAAATTTAGGATTTAACACAGTTCCTTTAAAAATTTGCAAAAATATTGATGAAGTTATAAATTATCGAAGTCAAGTTATGGAAATGCGAAAAAATATTCCTTACGATATTGACGGACTTGTTGTAAAAGAAAGAATTGTAAATCACGAAGATGCACTTAGAAGTCGCCCAGATCGTCAAATTGCATTTAAGTTTAGTCTTGAAGAAGCTGTTTCTATCTTAAAAGATGTTGAATGGAGCGAACAAGGTGCAACTTATACTCCAGTTGCGATTTTTGATCCAGTTGAATTAAATGGAACAACAGTAAAGCGTGCAAGTCTTGTAAATACAAATTTAATTCGTTCGCTTAACTTAAAAATTGGAAGTCACATTGTTGTTGTT
>CAZLXK010000248.1:3698-3945 GCA_964563305.1 uncultured Treponema sp. | reverse complement strand
ATTTTCTCAAATTTCAGAAAAGCCAATATTTAAGGTATTAATCTTCGTTCCTAATTTCTAACTCCTAATTTCTAACTCTTATTCTTCACCAAATTAAAAGCAAGATTGATTATCAAAATGAACACAAAAAGCACAACTCCTGTTGCAATAAGAGCTTCACGATGCAAATCTGTCGCGTAGCCCATTTCAATAACGATGTTTGCGGTCAAAGTGCGAATTCCTTTTAAGATGTTTCCAGATAAGCGTG
>CAZLXK010000248.1:0-3688 GCA_964563305.1 uncultured Treponema sp. | reverse complement strand
CACAGCCATTGTCTCACCAATTGCTCGTCCCACGCCTAAAATAATTCCAGCCATAATTCCTGATTTTGCAGACGGAAGAACTGTCAAAAAAACTGCCCGTTCGTGAGTCGCCCCCAAAGCCCGAGAGCCTTCATAATAACTTTCCGGAACTGCGTTAAGCGAACTTTCCGAAACAGAAATAATTGTTGGCAAAATCATCATTCCAAGTAAGATTCCCGCCGTTAAAATCGAAGAACCGTTTCCGCCAAAAATGTCACGAACAAAAGGCACAATCACCATAAGTCCAAAAAATCCGTAGACAACGCTCGGAATGCCGGCAAGCAAATCAAGTGCAGGCTTTAAGATTTTATGAAGTTTTTCAGGGCAAAACCGCGAAAGAAAAACCGCTGTCAAAAGTCCTACAGGAACGCCAAACAAAATCGCAAGTGCCGTAACGTAAAGGCTTCCCACAATCATAGGAAAAATACCAAAAAGATTGTTCTGAGGCTTCCACTTTGTTCCGAGTAAAAAGTTGAAAATTCCAATTTTATGCATCGCAGGAATTCCATTTGCAAACAAAAAAAGGCAAATCAAAATCACTGCAAGAATCGAAAAAGTCGCCGCAAGTAAAAATAAAATTTTCCAAATTTTCTCTTTTAAGTTTGATTTTTTCATACGATTTTACTAAATCAAAAAAAAGCGAAATTTGTGTTAGGAAAATGTTAAATTTTTATAAAATGCAAAACGTTTATTTTGATTTTTATCTGTCTAAAATATCATCAAAAATCTAAGAAAAAAAAATCGTACTCTCTCATCTAAAGAACTAATATTTAACTTCTGATTCATAATTTTACAATCACACTTCGCTTAAAACTTTTTACTTACAATTTTCTTACAAACACAAAAATATTTTTTGACTTTTAAGTTTTTGTTTCTTAAATTTGAACATAAGTTTTAAAATAAAATCTACAAGGTTGGGAACAATTTTATGAAAAAATGGTGTAGCAAAATTTGGATTTATGTAATGTGTACGCTTGGACTCGTGATGACGATTTTTCTTGCATTAAACTGGAACGTGTGGACAGTTCCAATGAAATTTGTCGCGCTGAATGCAATAATTCTTCCGCTTCACGTAATAGAAGAATGGATTTTTCCAGGCGGATTTCATTATGCGTATAATATCAACAAAGGCGTAACTGACGAGAAACTTCTTCATAAATATCCAATGAGCCAGTTGACCGATATGCTTACGAATTTTATTGCCGAAATATTTTTTTGCGTTTTAGTTTTGCTCAAAGTGGGAAAAGCAGTTGCGTTTGGCGTTATGGCGTTTGATCTTATGGAAGCGGTTATGCACACTTTGATTGGCGTAAGGATGAAAAAGAAATTTGCTTCTAGTGGAAAGAAAACGATTTACGGACCAGGTTCTGTTACAGCGTATTTTTTGCAACTTCCTGCGGGAATTTTTATGATTGTTTGGTATTTTCAAAACGGACTTTCGTTTTTTGATGTAATAATTGGACTTTGCACAATGATTGTAGGTTCAGTTTGCATGATAAATTTGCCTGAAGGATTACTTAAAAAAGAAGACAATAATTTTGAATTTAAAGATTCAGGTTATTTTGAAAAATTCTTAAAAAGATTTCCACAATGAATCGTTATCGATATTCACAGCGAAGTTTCAAGTAACCAGGCAAAGCCCGACCCGAAGTGAGCAAAGCGAACGAAGGGTTACGCCAAACGAAGTTCACTTGAAGCATTGCACTATGGCTTGCTGTGAATACAAGAACACTCCCAATCGTTCACTTTCTAAATCCTAAATTCTAAGTTCTAGTTTCCTAACTGATTCCATTTTGTAACTTCGCCAGTAAAGATTTTTTCAACTTGATTTTGTGAAATATTGTTCAGCGGATTTGCGTTGTTCACGATAACTGCGATTCCGTCCATTGCGATTGTGATTTCCTTTACGCCTTTTGCGATTTCTGAAGTTTTTAATGCTCGGCTTGCAATTCCAATGTCGCAAGTTCCGTTGATTGCGTTTGTAACTCCAGTTGTTGAATCTGAAGTTTGAAGTTCAATTTGTGCATTTGGATTTTCATTTTTGTAAGATTCAATCAACTTTTCCATAACTGGACTAACTGAACTTGAGCCAGAAACCACGACTTTTCCGCTTGCTTTGTTTGATGAAAAATTTCCGCCTGAAACTTTTATGTATTTGTTTGCTTCGATTACGCTTTGACCTTTATCTGACAAAATGTAATTCAAGAAATCTTGAGCCACACTAGAAAGTCCGTCTTTTACAGCGATGTTGAAAGGACGTGCGATTTTGTAAGTTCCGTTTTTGATGTTTTCAACTGTCGCTTCTGCTCCGTCTACTTTTAATGCTTTTACAGAATCGTTTAGCGAGCCTAATGAAACGTAGCCGATTGCGTAGTTGTCTTTTGAAACTGTCGTCAGCATAACCGCAGTTGAGTTTGTGATTGCCGCTTCTTCAGTTGTAAAATCAACTTTGTTGCCGTTTGCATCTTTTTTTTCGATTCCAAAAAGTTCAATAAATGCTCCGCGAGTTCCAGAGCCATCTTCTCGACTAATTACGCTGATTGACTTTTTTGCATTCCATTTTTTTGGTGCTGCAAAAGCCGAACCAAGAGTTCCTGCAAGAATCATTGCAAATATTGCAATTTTCGCGATTTTCGTAAAAGTGATTTTCATTTTTGTCTCCTTGTGTAGAAAATTTTGTCATTCTGAACAAAGCGAAGAATCTGTTTATTTAGAGATATTTCGTTCTGACTATCCGACTGATAGATTTGTTCAATATGACTTTTCTCCACACTTTTAATTCTTGACAAAAACTTATCAGCAAAATGTTAAGGTTTAAGGAAAGTGATGTTAAATTTGAATTAAGATTTTTTTAGAATTTAGAATCTAGGAGCGAGAAGTTAGAAACTAGAAGTTAGAATTTTGAATTTTGCGACGAAAAGTTGAAACTTTTGTGTGGCAAGTGTCAGTTCTCGCGAGCAATCGCCACTTTCCGCAAGCAACCGCCACTTCTCTCAAGCAACCGTCAGCCCACTAAGCAACCGCCAGTTCATTAAGTAAAGTGCCAGTTCTCGCGAGCAACTGCCAGTTCACTAAGTAAAGTGCCAGTTCTCACGTTAAGCCGCAATCTCTCGCGTTAAATCACTCAACCTTATAACCAACGCCGCGAACAGTTTGAATTAAGTTTCCTTCATCATCGCCAATTTTTTGGCGCAAAGTTCTAATGTGAACATCAACCGTACGACTTTCAATATCAGCGTCAATTTTCCAAATTGAATCAAGGAGTTTTTCACGAGTAAGAACATTTCCACGATTTTCTATTAAAAGTGCAAGTAAATCAAATTCCTTCAAAGTTAAAAAAACTTGTTTTTCGCCCACAAAAACTGAATGTCGAGCAAGATCAAGTTTAACATTTCCAGCTTCTAAGATTTTCGTTTCAGATTTTTTAGAACTAAACTTTTCATAACGACGCAAAACCGCTTTAATCCGCGACAAAAGACTCATCATTCCAAAAGGTTTTGTTACATAATCGTCCGCACCAGAATCAAGTCCAGTTACAACATCAAATTCTGTGTCCTTCGCCGTAAGCATAATCACAGGAATTCGCAAAGTTTCACTGTTCGCTCGCAATTTTTTTAAAACCGAAATTTCATCTTCTTCGGGCAACATA
>CAZLXK010000247.1:0-3948 GCA_964563305.1 uncultured Treponema sp. | reverse complement strand
AGCCTTGCTTCGCAAGTCCGAACCGCTTATGCGGCTGCAATCCCTAACGCGAAAAAGAAACTGAAACTTAAAAAAATAAGGAGAAAATTATGGCAGAAGAACTTAAATACGATGAATTTGTTGACATTACAGACAAAGTTTGTCCGCTAACTTTTGTAAAAGCAAAATGTTCTTTGGACGAACTGGAAATTGGTCAAGTTTTAGCAATTAGAATGAACGACGGCGAGCCAGTTCAAAATGTTCCGCGAAGTATGAAAGACGACGGTCAGCAAGTTTTAAAATTGCAAAATAACGAAGACGGAACTTACACTCTTTACGTAAAAAAAGTCGAAGAGTAAAAAGTTAAAATAAAACGGTCGTTGAACTTGTCGAAATGACCTTGAACTAACGGAGTTTTTTAACTTAGGCACTTGGAGTTTTTATGGCAGAAAGACTTTCAAAAGAAAATTTTGATTCAAGCGTAAAAAATGTAAATTTTGCACTTGTGGATTTTTATTCAGATTCATGCATTCCGTGCAAAAGATTAAATCCAATTCTTTACGAAATTGAATCAGAATTAAAAGATAAAATTTCAGTTTTCAAAGTGAATGCAAATTTTGACAGCGAACTTGCACAAAAATTCAATGTTATGTCGCTTCCAACTTTAGTTTTGTTTAAAAACGGAACTGAACTTGAGCGAAAAACAGGAATTTTGCCAAAACAAGATTTTCTTTATTGGCTGAATGAAAAAATTTATACACGCTAGAAGATTTACAGTAAAACAGAAGATGGCGACAAGGAAATTGCAACGAAGTTTCTAGCACGTCGCCGTAAAACGCAAAAGACTTTGAAAATTTTTGCAAAGCAAAAATTCTTGAAACCGACAGGCAGTCGGTCAAAATAAAAGCGTTTAGAATTCGCTAAAAAATTCTAATCTTACGGAGGAAAAAATGACAATTACAGTTTCAGGAACAAAAAAAGAAGTTGCAGACGGATTAACACTTTCGCAGTTGATTAAAGATGAAAATGTTGAAACTCCAGAATATGTTACAGTTTCGATTAACGAAGAATTTGTAAAAAAGCCAGACATTGAATCAACAGTTTTAAAAGAAGGCGACAACGTTGAGTTTTTGTATTTTATGGGCGGCGGTTCAGCACTTTAATAAAAAAACTCGCGACAAACTGACGCTTCGGCGAAAGAACTGCCAGTTTAAAATAAAAAATTGCCAGTTTAAAACAAAAATTGCCAGTTTGGCGAAGAAAATCGTCAGTTAATCAAAAAAATCCAAAATTAAAGGAGCAAAAAATGGCTTTAACAGATGAACAAATTGAACGTTATTCAAGACACATTATCTTAAAAGAAGTTGGCGTAAAAGGTCAAAAAAAACTTCTAAATGCTAAGGTTTTAATTGTTGGTGCGGGCGGACTTGGTGCTCCAGCGGCAATGTATCTTGCGGCAGCGGGCGTTGGAACAATCGGAATTGTTGACGCTGACGAAGTTGACTTGTCAAATTTGCAGCGACAAATTATTCACACAACCGCTGATATTGGAAAACCAAAAGTTGAATCAGCAAAAGAAACAATGCAAGCAATAAATCCTGATGTAAAAGTAATTACTTATCACGAATTTTTGGATTCTTCAAATATTCGAGAAATTATCCGCGACTACGATTTTATAATCGACGGAACTGACAATTTTCCAGCAAAGTTTTTAATCAACGATGCGTGCGTTATGGAAAAAAAAGCGTTCAGTCACGCAGGAATTATTCGATTCAAAGGTCAGTTGATGACTTATATTCCAGGTCAAGGTCCGTGTTACCGTTGCGTATTTAAAGATCCGCCGCCAAAAGATGCAGTTCCAACTTGTAAACAAGCGGGCGTAATTGGTGCAATGGGCGGCGTAATCGGAAGTTTGCAAGCGATGGAAGCTGTAAAATATATAGTTGGCGTTGGCGAAAATCTTGTAGGAAAGCTTTTGACTTACGACGCACTAAAAAATGATTTTCATAAAATAAAGTTGCCACCGCGCGATAAAAACTGCCCAATTTGTGGCGACAATCCAACAATCACAAAGTTAATCGACTACGAACAAGCCGAATGTGATTTGAAATAAAGCCGTCATTCTGAACTTGTTTCAGAATTTGTAAATTTAGGAGCGAGCAGTTAGAAAGTTGGGCGTTCCCCTTCGCTATGCTTCGGGTCGGGCTTTTGCGTTATAAAATTTGCTACGCAAATTTTTCCGTTCAGCCTTGCTTCGCAAGTCCTGCGATGTTTGCAAAGCAAACTCGATCAAACCGCTTACGCGGCTGCAATCCCTAACGCGAAAAATAAACAGTAAATTTAAAAATGCCGACAAGGAACTTGCAACGAAGTTTCTAGCAGGTCGGCGTAAAACTGTAAAGACCTTGAGAATTTGCAAAGCAAATTCTCGTAACCGACAGGACATCGGGATCTCTAACGCATAAAAAAACCGTCATTCTCGTGCTCCGACACGAGAATCTGTCAATAATAAGATTCGTCATTCTTAAGCGGTTGGTGATCGAAGTCGAACCATCAGAATATGTAAATAAACAAGGAAATCATTATGATAACACTAAAAAAATCTGATTATAATAAAATCTTAGAACACGCACAAAAATGTTTGCCAGAAGAAGCGTGCGGTTTAATCGCTGGCACAGAAGAAAACGGCGTAAAACACATTCAAGAAGTGTATCTTTTAGAAAACACAGATCATTCAAACGAACATTTTAATATTTCGCCACAAGATCAACTAAAAGCAATCAAAGATATGCGAGCAAAAGGTTTAGTTCCGCTCGGAAACTGGCATTCTCATCCAGAAAGTCCAAGTCGCCCAAGCGAAGAAGATAAGCGATTATTTTTTGACTCAAAGGCACGCTATTTAATTTTGTCATTAATGAACCGCGACAAACCAGACCTAAACGCATTTATTGTAGTAAATCACAAAGACGTTTCCAAAGACGAACTTGTAATCGAATAGGGCGGTTGACGGTTTGGTGTCATTCTGAACTTGGTTCAGAATCTAGTGACAGTTGCTGCAATATACACGGTGGTTGCACTTCGATAAACTCAGTAAGTGCAACGTCGAAATTATCGCTGTCGCTTAGCATAAGCAACCGCCAGTCAACGTTATTGCGAGGAGCAAAGCGAGTGGTGAGCAAACTCGCAAACTTTTCTCGCAAAGTTCTTATATTTATAATTTTTATTTTTTTATTGAGAATTTAAGCTTTTTGTATAATAATTTTAGATAGACTTGTGGACTTTTAAATTTCACAAACCTAAACGGAGAATTATTATGAAAAAATCTTTTAGCTTTTTCGCACTAAGTTTAATTTCTTTAGTGTTTTTTTCTTGTTCTTCTTTTTTAGATTCATCGTCTAAAACTAAAATTTCACTTTCTCTTCCTTCAAAAACAATCCGAGCAATTACAGACGAAGAAAACGGAACTTGGACTTTAAAAATCAATCTTTCAGGCGATTCAAATCAAGAAAAATCTTTTTTGCTTCAAGAAAATGCTTTGCAAGAAGTTCAAACTTTTACTTTTGAAGATTTGCAAATTGGACAAAACTTAAAAGTTGACGTAAATATTTATTTAGATGATGTTCGAAAATATAAAAGTCAGCAAGAATATTTTTTAACGCTAGAAAAAGAAGAAAATCTTTTAGATGTTGTTTTGGTTCGCGACAACGCAAGTTCAAATATTTCTATAAAAAGCGACATTGAAATTATAGCGACTTTTGTTGTTGACGGCGAAACTAAAACTTATTCAAATTCTCAAGATTCTTCAGATTCACAAAACGAAATTATTTTAATTCCTTATTCAGTTGAACAAATTAATTTTACACTTGCTGATTCAAATCTTACTTCGGTAACTTGGAGTTTAAATGGCAAAGAAATTTCTCGCTCGGCTGTTTCAGTTTCGATTGTGCCAAGTCAAAGCGACTATGTTTT
>CAZLXK010000246.1:0-3949 GCA_964563305.1 uncultured Treponema sp. | reverse complement strand
TGTTAGTGAACAAAGCCTAGCGTCATCGTCCACGGCGATCCTTTAGAAAAATCGACAAAAGATTATCGGGTCAAGCCCGATAATGACAGAATTCAGCATTAAATCAGCGAAAAACTACTTAAGCACAATTCTGCAAACTTTCTTTTTGCCAGCTTTTAGAACAAATTCTCCGTCAGAATCTAAATCATTCAAAGAAACTAAAGCTTTTACATCTGTGATTTTTTTGTCGTTAAGAATTGCTCCGCCTTGCTCAATTATTCTTCTAGCGTCTGATTTTGTAGCACAAAGTTTTGCATTAAAATACAAATCAGTAAGCAACATTCCGTTTTCAAAATCAGATTTTGAAAGTTCAACTGTTGGCATAGAAGATTTGTCGCCCGAGCCACCAAACGCCGCCTTTGCTCCAGAAAGTGCTTTTTCTGCTTCGTCCTTACCGTGAATTTCTTTAGTTACTTCGTAAGCAAGTCGTTCTTTTGCAGCATTTATGTCGCCAGAACAAATTTGGTCAATTTCAGAAACTTCAAGGAACGTAAAAAGCAAAAAGAATTTTCTAACATCAGCATCAGCAACATTTCGCCAATATTGGAAAAATTCAAATACGCTTGTAAGATTTTTATCCAAAAAGATTGCACCTTTTTCTGATTTTCCCATTTTTTTGCCATCAGAGCGCATAATGAGCGGAAAAGTTAGTCCAAAAACTTGATGTTCTTTATTCAATTCTGTAGTTCCGCCAAGTTTTCTGCGGATTAAATCAACACCGGCAGTAATATTTCCCCACTGATCGTCGCCGCCAATCTGCAAACAAACTCCGTGCTTTTCGTGAAGCATATAAAAATCGTAGGCTTGTAAAAGTTGATAGTTAAATTCAATAAACGAAAGTCCGCGTTCAAGTCGTTGCTTGTACGCTTCAAAAGTGAGCATTTTATTTACACTAAAACAAGATCCAATTTCGCGCAAAAAGTCGATGTAATTCAAATCAGCAAGCCAATTTTTATTGTTTTCGGCAAAAGCTGTTTTGTTATCGAAACCAATAAATTTATCTAACTGATTTTTGATTTTTTCGACATTAGAATCGATTTGTTCGTAAGAAATCATTTTTCGCATTTCAGTTTTGCCACTTGGATCGCCAATTCTTGCAGTTCCGCCGCCAATAAGTGCAATTCCGTTGTGGCCAGCTTTGCGTAAATGCTTGAGTGCAAAAAACGGAACTATGTGTCCAATGTGCAAACTTGTGCCAGTTGGATCGCAACCTACATAAAACGTAATTGGTCCTTCGTCCATTCTTTTAGAAAGACCTTCTAAATCTGTGCATTGTGCGTAAAATCCGCGCTCTTTTAAAGTTTCAAGTGCTTTATTCATTTTATTCCTCGATAAAGATAGTTTTTGATTACAAAATAAACAAAATGCACTCCCAGCAAGAACCCTGCTTTGAAAAACGGCTTCCGCACTGCGTTTGTGCAGATTGTTTTTAAAAGCATGCGACCTTTAGGTCGGTTAAACCTCGCTTCCGTGCATTTTGTTTATTTTCGACTCTAAAATTTATTCAATACAATATATATCATCTTTGAAATTGACGATTTTTAAAATAATTATTTGATAATTGCAAATAAAATTTAACATAAAGCGATTTTACAACATTATTAAAAACTCAACAATACGAGTTTTGGCACAATGATTTTGTTTTTTCGAGTAGAAGTTAGAATTTCTAAAACTGCTATTTAATATTTTACCTTGTTGGAAATTCCAATGTAAAAATTACAAGTTCGCTTATGCAAGTGTCGTTGTATTTTGTGCCAGGATAAACTTCCAAAATTTCAATATCAAGCGTTTCAAAAGGATTCATACTAAAAGCTTTAGAACTGTCATTGTTTTTTTCATAAATATATTCCGACAAAGGAATCAGTTCTGCCTCGTAAGCAAGATTAAAATTATTTATCGCTTTGTAAGGACGATCTGGGAATGTTACATCACACAAAAATTTTCCGTCAGCATACAAACGAATTTTTTTTACGCGATTATTTTCCGTATACGTTTTTTCACTTTTACGAAATCCGTTTACTAAGTACAAATATGTTTCTAAAGGAGAAGATTACCACTGACTATAAAATTTATCGCCTTGAAGAAGTTGAAAATGTACTCTTTCATTTTTTCCAAAATCTGATTTTCCTTCGCACCAAGCACTTGTATAGTCGAGGTCAAAAAGTTTATCTGCTGAATATATGGTGTTTTTTTCTCTTAGCATAGATGTAGAAGAAGCGTCCTCAACATACCGCAAATGATTAGTTACAGGCCAAGATGAACTTTTTCTTATAGATCTTGCTATATAAAAACCTTTTAAGTCATACTCAATAACTATTTCTAAATTTTTATGTAAGTCAAAATTCTTAAAAGAATAAGTTTGCACGGCTTTTGAGTTATCGTTTTTAATGTTTATTCCAGATATTTTTACAATTTTTCCTTCTTTTTGAAGCATATCAGTTTTGTCGATTTTTAAACTGAATTCACCGATTTGTCCGTTACCAAAAGTCGCTGCAGGAAAAAGATTGTATTTAAATATATTATTTTTATAATTATTTGGCATAACAGAACCATCATAATTTAAAAGTCCTTCTGAACTTCTGATTTTATACAAAATGCGTAATTGTTTTGTTTCATTTGGAATAAAATTTAATTCAGAAATTTCACATATTGTGTAATCGCTTGCCCAAGGCTCACTATTCACATATTCTTCTTTGGGCTGAAAAAAAATAGGCTCGTTATTAGAAAAAATTTTATAGTATTGAAGAACGTCAGGAAATTCACTTGTAACTGAAAGGCTTGGAATATTGAATGAAAAATTGATTGACTTATACGAAGTGGAAGTGTTTTTTAATTCATACTCACATTCAACAATAACAAATTCATCTTCAAAACAAAAACTAAGATTTTATTTTTGAAGCGTTAAATCTTTATCGTTTGTAAGTATTACTTTTGCTCCAGCAATATCGCTTGACTGAAGTCCATTACCGCCATTAGCAAACAACGGAGCGCTTATAAAAAGTGCAATAGCAATTTGAAAAATTTTAGAAAGTCTGTATTTCATATTTTATAACATATCGCCCCCCCCCAATATTTTGTCAATATAAGATTTTTTTTTCTATACTTTAGAATTATTTGCTACGTTCACTTCTCTCACTACTTTGCAAAGACGTGTTTTTTTTCTTTACTGATAGGAAGTCAGAATAAAACAAAAAATTAGACAAACGCTGATTTTGAGAGCCTCAATCACCGTCAAGTCAAATGAGATAAAACAAAAAATTAGACAGTTCAAATTTTCCGTGCTAAAATAAAAATAATAGGAGTAAATTCAATGTCAGATAAACCTTTGCTTTTAATTGTAGACGACTCAATTATGGATCGCATGGTTTTAAGAAATATTATTGAAAAAGATTATGATGTTGTTGAAGCACAAAATGGTTATGGTGCATTGGAAATTATAAGAAATAACAGAAACGTAAAAGGAATGCTTTTAGACATTTCCATGCCAGCACTAGACGGATTTGGCGTTTTAAATAATATGACTCCGCAAGCCTTAGACAGAGTTCCAACTTTTTTAATTTCTTCGGAAGCTAGAAAAGAAACAATTATGAAGGCAACTAAATACAATATTGCAGGATTTATAAAAAAACCTTTTAATGCCACGATGGTTTCTGCAAAGTTAAAAACTGTTTTTGGACAAAATTCAAACTTTTGGCAAGCACAAAAAGAAAAAGCAATCACTGAAGTTGAAATTCAAGCAACTTATGAATATGTAAAAAAATTAAAGAGAGTTTACAAAACTTATCTTGCAGACGAAGGGAAAGACGACAAACCTTACAGGCACGCAAGTGAAATTGTGCATATTTTGATAAGTGAATATTACTTGAGCAAAAATCCTAAAAATTTAACGCCTGAACGAATAGAAATAATT
>CAZLXK010000245.1:0-3952 GCA_964563305.1 uncultured Treponema sp. | reverse complement strand
TGATAAAGACGAAGATGGAGAAGATTAATTTTTCACAAAAACATCTTTTTCTTATTCTAACTGCTGCCGGTTCTTCCACAAGAATGGGAACTGGCAAAAAAAAAGAATACTTGAGTTTAAGTAACGGCGAAACTGTACTTTCACAATCGCTTATAAATTTTCTAAAATCAGCAAATTTTTCTCACATAATAATTACAATTCCTAAAGGCGATCAGCTTAACGCAAAAAATGCAATATTTTCAAATCCGCAAAATAAAGCACTTTTAGAAAAAAATAATATTTTATTTGTTGAAGGTTCAAACACAAGACAATCTTCTATTTTTAACGCACTAAAAATCTTGAAAAAAATTTGTCGTGATAAACAAATTGCAGAAAATCCAATAGTTTTAATTCACGACGCAGCACGACCTTTTGTTTCAAAAAAAATTATTCAAGATGTAATTAACGCCACAAAAAAATCTGGAGCAAGTGTGCCAGCCATTTCGCCCGTAGATACGCTAAAAGAAATTTCAGAAGACAAAACTATAAAAAAACATTTGCTTAGAAAAAATTTAATTTGTGTTCAAACGCCACAAGGATTTTACTTTAACGAAATTTATGAATGTCACAAAAATGCACAAAATCTTCAAAAAGAATTTACAGATGATACAGAAATTTGGGATTCATTTCCAGAAATTACAAAAGATAAAAAAGTTTTTGTAGTTCAAGGTGATGAAAAAAATATAAAAATTACTTATCCAAAAGATTTACAAATTTTAAAATCGCAATCGCAAACTGAGGAAAATAAAAATCTTATGAATTTTAGTGAAATAAAAATTGGATTTGGAACTGATTTACACATTTTAGTAGAAGGAAGAAAATTTTTTCTTGGAGGAATTCAAATTCCTTGTGAAAAAGGAGAACTCGCACATTCTGACGGAGATGTTTTGCTTCATGCAATTTGTGATGCACTTTTAGGAGCCGCCGCACTTGGTGATATTGGTTCATATTTTCCGCCAAATGATAAAAAATGGAAAGACGCAGATTCAAAAGTTTTGCTAAAAAAAGTTTTCGCTGATATAAAAAATTTGGGTTGGCAAATTAACAATTTAGATTGCGTTGTCGAAACTGAAATTCCAAAAATTTTACCTTGGCGACAAAAAATAATTTCTTCGCTTGCACAAATTCTTGAAGTAAACGAAAATCAAATTTTTATAAAAGCAAAAACTAACGAAGGACAAGATGCAGTGGGAAATAAAAATGCTATAAAAGCCTACTGCACTTGCCTTTTGAAAAGATAAACTATTTATCTTCGATTCCAAATTCCAAAATCAAATTGATTTCACGTTCACTTAATTTTGTTTGTTTGGCAATTTCTTTTACAGTCCAACCACTTTTGTTAAGTTCAAAAACAGTTTTTCTTTGTTGCGGAGTAACAATAAACGAACGAGAAGAAGTTCCTTCTGATTTTTCAACTTCAGCTTTAGTAATTGTTTGCAAAACTTCAAGTTTTTCATCAGCGGATTTTGCAAGTTGATGAATTCGCTCTTCTGCATTTACAATTCCCTTTTTTGAAGAAGTTATTTTTTCAATTCTCTTATCAGTTTCATCAATAAGTTTTTGAAGATTTGTAAGTTTTTCAACTGCATCATTTATCTTTGGCGTATTTTTCATAAGTAAATCAATATTTTTTTGAACAGAAGAAATTTCTTTAGGCAATTCATCTGTTGCTTTAGAACAATCTTGTAATCGTTCTTCAAGATTTTTTATATTTTCAAAAGATTGATCCACTTCTTTAGTTACGCGATCAATAGTTTCCTTTTTATTTTCTATGCGATCAACTTTACTTTGCACAAAATCAAGTTTTTCAGAAAAGTTTCGGATTGAAGATTGCATATTTAAGAGATTGTCGCTTGTTGTGTTAAGTTCTGCAATTTTAGAATCCATTCCGTTACTTAACGACATTAAAGTTGAAAATTTTTGGTCAAGATCATCAAGTCGAGTTTTATCCTGATTGTAAGTGTTAATTCGATTTTTAACGTCAAGACCTAATTTATCCAATTCTGAAATTTGCTTACTAAGATCTTCAATTTTTTCTTGATAAGATTTCAAATCAGCAATTTCTTCTTTTATTTCACTAATTGAAGATTCAAGTTGCCTTTTCATATTATTTGCCTTATCAAAAATTCCTGTATCTTGCTCAAATTTTGATGTTGCTTTTTTAATATTGTCTAACTTAGTTTGCAAATCATTTGTTTCTTCGTTAAGACGATCACTCATTGTGCGGAAATTCTTTTTGTAATCATCAGTATTATCTTTCAATTCTTTACGAAAAACTTTTAAAACATTTTCTGTGTCTTTTGCATTTTCTTCAACAAGATTTTTGGTTTTCTGCAAAACTTCATCATATTGAGAATTCAAAGATTGAATATTATTTTTTACATTTTCATATTCATTAGAAATATTTGCATTTAAATCAGCGATTTTTTGTTCACTTTCAGAATATGAATTTTTCAGTTGTTCATCAAACTGTTTTGAAGAAGCATTAAATTGATTTTCCAAGCGTTGTTTCCAATTTGCAAGTTCATTAACTGATTCATCAATGCTTGCATTTTGAGCATCTTGTTTTTTTGCAAGTTCGTTTTTAAAATTTTCAACTTGAAGATTAAAATCTTTTTCGTTTTTGTTAAGCTGCTCAGAAATTCTTGTGTTGTAAGAATCAATTTCACGTTTTAAATATTCGCTTGCCTTTGTGCTTGTGTCAGAAAGTTCAAGTTTATATTGTTCCATAAAATCGTGAAGTTTTTGATTTACAGTATTGATTTGCTCTTGAATTGTCGCCTGACCTGAAAGAAGCGTCGCTTGAAATTTCTTTTCTTGCTCAAGAGTTTTTGCTTGCATATCTTTTAAGCGTTTATTTAAAGCTTCGTCATATTTAATTTCCAATTTTTCTCGCTTATCTTCATATTCATCTGTAAAAGCTGAAAGATTTGAATCCATTTTGTTTTTCCAATCAGAAAGTTGAAGATTAATATCATTTTCGCGTTTTGTAATATCTTGAACAAAATTATCTTCAAAAACTTTAACTTTTGCATTTATACTGTTTGCCGCTTTTTTCTTAATATCATCAAGATTCGCTTCAACTTGGCTAAGTTCATTTTTTAAAGTTTCATATCTTGTAGCAATTTTTGATTCAAAATCATTTTGTTGCTTTTCAGAACTTGTAGAAAATTTTTCAAAATCGCCAAGAACTTTTTTCTGACTTTGTTCCATTAATTTTCGCAAAGTGATTTCAAGTTTATCAACATCCGCACCAGCACTATTAAGTTTTTTGAATCGATATTCCATTTCTTTTTTGTAAGATTCAAGCGTTTTTTCAAGACTTTCAAGATACTTTGTTTGCTTTGTGTCATATTCCAAAGCGACATTTTTCATTGCGGAATTTAAGCGTTCATCAAATTGTGAAATTTGATCTTCCATGCTCACGCTAAATTCTGTAAGTTTTTTTGTGCTTTCGTCAGTTTGCGAAGAAATTTTTTGTGCGGTTTCATCAGAAAGTTTTTGAACGTTATTATATTTTTCTGTAAGTTCTTGAATTCCTTGCTCAATATTTTCACGAACATTTTTAGTTCGATTTTCAAAATCAGAAAGATTTTCTGTAATTTCACCTTGAATATTGTTTACGTGATTTTTTACATCTTCTTTATACTTTTCAAGATTTTGCGAACTTAAAGTTTTAAATTTTTCGTAAGACTGAAGTTCTTCTGCTTGAGCTTTTTCCATTGCGTCATCATACAATTTATCATATCTTTGCTTTAAATTTTCCGCCTGATTATTTATTGCATTTTCAATCGACAAAAGTTGCTCAGAATTAGAATTTGTTTCTTTCGACAAATTTTGTGCAAGAAGTTTTGTCTTTTCAAAATCTTCAGAAATTTCTTTTCGCAAAGAATTTATTTTTTCATTTGAATCT
>CAZLXK010000244.1:0-3983 GCA_964563305.1 uncultured Treponema sp. | reverse complement strand
GCTCCATTCTTGCTGTCGCAAGAACGCCGTTGGCGGTGCTACAATCGGGGCTAAGTCTTCTCTCCTTCTTGCAAAAAGAAAAAAAATTTGCCGTTTAAGTTTTAATTTTTTATATTTAACAACAAGATTTTATAAAAGGCGACGTGGGAAAATTTAAACTTTTCATTTAAAAGTGAAAAGAAGGAAGTTTTTTATGAAATCAAAATTAAAATTTAAAAAAGTTCAAATTTTTGCGGTGATTGAGGCTTTGTTGCTGAGCAGTGTCGAAGCACTCGAAATCACAATTTTATTTTTTTGCTTTACAAGTTGTTCCACAAGTAAAATGCTCGAAGCAAGTAAAAATTTTGCACAAAACGAAAACGCAATTCCTTATGGAAAAATAGAAGAACTTTCAGATTTTGACTCAAATATTCCAGACTTTTTTGCAGAAAACAAATCTTTTGCACGAAACGCGTCTTTAAGTAACGATTGGAGTTCCAAAGATGATTTTTGCGTAAAATTTACGTTTGCAAATAAAACTTTGCAAGAAAATTCTTTTACAGAAAATTCTAGCGTTTTTTATTGCGACGATTTTTTAACTCAAGATTGGCAAAACACAATTTCTATTCTTGCGGATTTTTATAACAGCACAAAATCTAAAATTGAAATTTATTTTGGCGTAAAACTTGGAAGTTCTAAATCTTTAATTTTTTCAAATCAAAAAATTTTAGAACCTGGCGAAAACAAAAATATTTCTTTTTATTTTGGAAATTCTTTTTGCGATTTTGATAAAAATGAATCTGACCTTAAAACAGAAAAAACTAAAACTGAACTAAAAAATGACATCTTAAAAAACAAAAAAACGCTTTACGTGATTTTTAAAAGTCCACTAAAAAACGGAAATCTTTACTTAGACAATTTACGCTTGGTGAAAAAATAAAACCAACTTAGCCCCGATTGTAGGGGCGAGCGGAGCGAGTTGCGTAGTGGAAGCGGAGCAATGGAGGCGAAAGCCGTAACCCTGTAAAGCGGGTTTTGTTTGGGGCGGGCGGTTTGCAAATTTAAATTTCGCTGTTTTAATAAAATATGCTCCAAAAAATAAAGCAGATTCTGAAACAAGTTCAGAATGACAGATTCGCTACCGTTAGCAATTTATTCGCCGCGAGTTAAAACTATAATTCTTTTATTTAAAGCGTAAGATCCGTTTGCTTGCAACAAGTAAGGTTGAAGAATAATTGTGTTTTTGTTAATTTCGCTTGAGTTTAGAGAATTTCCGTAAGAAAGCAAATAAGTTTGATTTAACCATTCGAGCGGAGATTTTGTTCTAAACTGAATAAATGCTTGGTTTCCAACTTGAAGTGGAGCGTACAAAGCTTGGTAAGTTTGAGAATCATCTTGAAAAGTAAGATTTCCTTTGCTAAAAGTTAAAAGATTGCCTTCTGAAGTTTTCCAAGAAGCTGCACTTTCAAATTCCAAAACATAATCTTGAGCCAAAACTTCCGCAGAAGACGAAATATTTTTGCTAGCAGAAAAATTATCAATATTTGCAACAAATTTTTTATAATCGCCGTCCCATTGATTAGTTTCGGTAATTCTCATTCTTAAATCATCTTGATTTCTTACATAAATTTGATCTGTGCTAACCAAGTTAATATTTATTGTTCGCTGAAGATTGTTCAAATCTTGATTTACGAGCGAAAGATAAATTCCATTTTTGCGGATATTGCTGTGAATCCAATTAAAAACTTCTTCGGAACTTTGATTAAAAAAAATTATTTCTTGATTTTCATCATCAAAAAAAAGATAAAGATTTTCGTCGCCTTGATTTATAGTTTTGTACCACAATCCGTTTAAAAATTTCGTAAAAGTTTCAACTGAACCATCTAAAATTTTTGAAAGTTCATTTGCGGCAATTCTACTTCCGGGAACGCGAGTTTGCGAACTTTGAACATATTGATTTTGTGAATCATTCCAGTCGTAGCGAGTTTGAAGTTGATCCACGCTGTTTGGACGCGAAGAATCAGAAGAATAAACCCAAATTGGAAAACTTTCGCCTTTTGTATGAGATTTTTCGTAAGCGTCGTATCGATCAAGCTGCTGAACAAAAATCGTTCCATCACTTCTAAAATCAGCAATTTTTTGAAGACCAAAATTATTTCCACTTCGATTTATAAAAAATGCTTGCAAAATAGAATCGCCGTTTTGTGCAAATCCTTGATAAACTAAAGAAATTTTATGATTTCCTGTTAAATCCATTCCTGTGTAAGTAAAAGTTCTTGCTTGCGTAATTTCAGTTGCAATTACAGACATTCGCTCGTAAGTTGCTCGTCGCGGATTATATAAACCAATCAAAAGTGAAATGTAAGGAGAATTTACGGTTCTTATGGAATTGATTTGATCGTCATAACCGTCGCCATCAAAATCCATACTTACAATGCTCAAAAGTGTTTCGCCTGCTTCAAGCGGAACTAAAGAAATTAGCGTTTCTTCTTCTACAAAAATCGATGAATCTTGATTTACTGAATCGCTCGAAGTTTTTACTTGCGGAATTACAAGTGTGGAAGAAGTTTTGGTTTCTTCTGGATGATAAAATAATTTCTGACCTAAATAAATTCCTAAAATTGCTAAGGCAATCACAGTGAAAACTGCAATCGTAATTTTCTTTTTCATACGCTAGAATTCAAGCATTACTTTGTGCAAAATTTCAAGTCCTTTATTGATTTCTTGATATTTTATGTTTAGTGGCGGCAAAAATCTTAAAACATTTGAACCTGCTGTGCTAAAAAGCAAACCTTCGCTAAGACATTTTTTTTCGATTTCAGCGGGATTTTTTGAAATTTCAACTCCAATTACAAGTCCTTTTCCGCGAATATCTGTTACGTAAGGAATGTTCCAAGATTTTATTTTTGATTTTATATATTCGCCTTTTTGAGTAACTGAATCAAAAAAATTCGGCTTTAAAAGTTCATCTAAAACAACATTCGCCGCACTGCACGCTAAAGGATTTCCTGCAAAAGTTGATTGATGATCGCCTGCCTTAAAAACATTCGCTTTTCCTCTGTAAAGACACGCTCCCATTGGAACTCCGCCAGCGATTGCCTTTGCTAAAGTTACAACTTCTGGATTTATGCCAAGTTGCTCGTTTGCAAGTAAAGAGCCGCATCTTCCCATTCCAGTTTGAACTTCGTCGCAAATTACGATTGCTCCAGCATCTCGAGCCATTTTTGCAGCAGTTTGAGCCCAGTTTTTATCTAGCGGAATAACGCCGCCTTCACATTCAACACATTCCATCATTAAAGCGGCAGTTGTATCATCAAACGCATCTTTTAAGGAATCAAAATCGTTCGCTTTGATTGTTTTAAAACCTTCAAGATAAGGAGCGAACTCTGGAATATGAAATTTTTGCTGACCAGTTGCACTTAAAGTTGCCATTGTCCTGCCGTGAAAAGATTTGTCTAAAGTAACGATTGTTTTTCTTTTTTCACCGCCAGTTAAAAATCCGTATTTTCTAGCAAGTTTTATGGCCGCTTCGTTAGCTTCGGCTCCGCTGTTTCCAAAATAAACGCCTTCAAAATTCGTTGCAGACAAAAGTTTATTTGCGTATTCAATTCCGATATCGCTTGTAAAATAATTGCAAACATGGATTTGCTTTTTTGCTTGAGATTTTATGGCTTTTACTAAAGGTTTAAAATTGTGACCAAACGCATTTACTGCAATTCCTGCCAAAAAATCGATATATTTTTTTCCGTTGATGTCAGTTAAAATGCTTCCGTTGCCTTTTACAAATGTAACATCAAAACTTCCGTAATTATTTAAAACTTTTGGATTTCCCATTTTTATTTCTCCTTGTTTTTTGATTTCGCTGACTTGACACGCGGTTTCGCTGAGCGACTCGCAGTTTCGCTGAGCAACTCGCAGTTTTGTTGAGCAACCGCAAATTTTGTCAGTTAAGCGGCGCTTGTGCAAGGTGCTGCATAAACCGCAAGTTCTTCTGTGCTAACACT
>CAZLXK010000243.1:0-4033 GCA_964563305.1 uncultured Treponema sp. | reverse complement strand
ATTTTAAAAGAAAATTATATCTTAAAAATAGAAGGTAATTTAATTGAATAAAATTTGGTTTCACATTGATTTGGATGCATTTTTTGCTTCTGTTGAACAGCGAGAACATCCAGAATACAAAGGAAAACCTGTTGTTGTGGGCGGACTTCCTGGCGACAGACGAGCAGTTGTTTCAACAGCATCTTACGAAGCAAGAAAATATGGAATTCATTCAGCGATGCCTTTAGCAACGGCAGTAAAACTTTGTCCAAACGCAATTTTTGTTCGAGGAAATTACAAACTTTACGCGGACGTTTCTAAGCAAATTATGCAAATTTTTAATTCTTATTCGCCAACTGTAATTCAAATGTCAATTGACGAAGCATTTGTAGATATGACTGGAACTGAAAATCTTTTTGGAAAGGCAGAAGATGCGGCTTTAAAAATCAAAAATGAAATAAAAGCAAAATTAAATTTAACAGTTTCGATTGGAATTTCTTCGAGTATGTATTGTGCAAAAATCGCTTCTGGATTAAAAAAACCGAACAGTTTAACAATAATTCCAAACGGAGATGAAGAAAAATTTATGTTAAGTCTTCCAATTGAAAAACTTTGGGGCGTTGGAAATAAAACTCAAGGACATTTAAAATCTTGCGGATTTTTTACAAATCTTGATATTTACAAAAAGCCTTTAAATTTTTTAATTACAATTTTTGGTGAAAGCACAGGAACTTTTCTTTACAATGCAGTTCGCGGAAATAAAGATTTAGTTTTTGGTAAAGAAGCGAAAAATCATTCAATCAGCGTAGAAAGAACTTTTGAATATGATTTAACTGAACATTATGTAATTGAAACGGCTCTTATGGAACTTTCACAAATTTTATTGCGACGACTTTATTCAGAAAATTTTAGAAGTCGAACAGTTGCGGTAAAAATTCGCTATGAAAATTTTTCAACAGTTTCGATTCAAGAAACTTCGGATTTGCCAATTATGAACGCTGATGATCTTTTTGAAAGAAGCAAAAAACTTTTTTACAAAAAATATGTTGACGGAAAAGGAATTAGACTTTTGGGACTTTCACTTGAAAATTTAGAAAACAAAAACTTGCCTTTTCAAACTGAACTTTTTGGTTCAAAAAATCAAAAAAAAGCAAAACTTGAAAAAGCAATATTTGAGTTAGAAAGAAAAAATCCTTCTGTAAAAATAAAAAAAGCGCGGCTTATTGAAGAGGAGCAAAATATCCACTTTCATCACGCCCCGAACGATTAAGCAAATAAGTTTCAATTTCAACTGGCAAATATCGTCTGCCAAATTCTGTAGGCAAAGTTGAAGTGTAACTAAATTGATACAAACCAATCGGAATGTTTATAATATCGCTGATTATTTGACTTAAGCCTTCCGGTCGATAAATAAAATATTGTGAACCACTTGTGTTTTGCGTAAGATATGAAATTTCTGGTGCAATTTCTTTTTGCGAAAGCATAACTGTATTAAACGAAATGGAATTATTGTTGTAATACGCAGAAATATCAGAAAGTCCGTAATCTTTTATTCCATCTTCAGAAACAATTCCCGATGTAATATAAATAACTGCTCTTTTCTTTTCTCCATTTATAAGATTATTTGCAGCAAGTCGCATTGATTGATCTAAATCAATATATGAAGAATACGGAGCATTTAAAGTGCTTACAGAAAATTCTCTTAGAGAACTAGGATTTCCTCTGTATTCAATAATTGGAATTCTTCCGGCACTTATTATTTGAACAGTTCCTTGATTATTCATCGAAGCAGAAATTTCTCGAATTGCAGTATTAACTTGATTTTCATAAGTTTGCATATCCAAATTTCTGTCGATTAAAAATGTTATGTCAGCAAAATCATTGTAATTTGCACAACCTAAAAATTCCACATTAGAAACTGGACGTTTTCCTTCTGTAATAAGGAAATTTTCTGATTTTAAGCCAACAATGCTTTGTCTTTTTCGATTTTCAACTTTTACTTCAAGAATTACTGTAGGAAAATTATCAGCAATAACTTTTTCAATCTGAACAAAAAATCCGCCAACAAGTTCACTCATTTTCGTCATAATATAAATTTCGTTTGCCTTAAAGTCGGTTACTATGATATTTCCGTTTCTGTCTGGAACTGCACTTGTAATATTTGTGCCACTTTTTCCAGTTCTAGCATTTTCATAAACTGCTCCTGAACTTGTATCAACGCAAACAACTCTATTTGAATCAGTTAAAATTAAATAATCGCCAAAAGTTTTTATACATTCTGGGCGAGCAAAAGTTTTTTCTGTAACAAGCAAACTAATATAATTTCCTGCTCTGTCAAATTCATAAATTTCGCCATTCACACTATCAGCAACAAAAATTCTATCATTTACAACCGCAATTCCTGTAGGCGATTTAAAACCTTTAAAATCAGAAGTTTTGTTGCCAAAATAAAAAAGTCCGTTTCCTTGTTCATCAAAAACACAAACGCGACTATTTCCAAAATCAGTTACATAAATGTTTCCTAAACTATCTTGAGCAAGATATTGTGGCCCAACAAACTGCCCAATTCCTCGACCTTTTTCGCCAATATATTTTATAAACTGACCATTTTCATTTAAAACGCTAAGTCTGTCGCCTGCACTTTCGCAAACTAAAAGATTTCCATCTCGCAAGCGAATAATATCTGTTGGTCTGTCAAAACCATTTAGCGGACCGCGAGAACGTCTTGTAACAAGTCCATTTACATCAAACTGCAAAATTTCATTTGAACCGTAAGCAACAATCCAAATACTTCCATCATTGCAAGGAAGCGAAGAAATTGGTTGACTGTAAATTAAATTATTTCCATTAGAATTTGGAAACGAACCTAATTCCGTATAATGCTGACTAAAATCATAATCAAGATTTGTAAGTCGTCTTTCACTTACAATTTCAATTTTGTTTTGCAAAAGAAGTCCGCCGTAATTATTGTTAAGTGCATAATTCCACTGAGAAAGTGCCGAACCTTCAAGTCCCGCTTTGTAATAAGATTTTCCAAGCCAATCCAAAATTAAATTTTCACCAGGCAAATAAGAAAGTGCATTTTCAAATAAATTGATACTTTCGATATACGCACCGCGATAATAACTTTGAACGCCTCGTCTAAATTCTTCTTCAGCAAAACCAGAATTTGCAGAACGCATTGAATCATTTTCGCCTCTCGCAGTATCTTGAAGATTTTGTTGAGCAGAAATTTCTAATGTTAAAAGAAAAATCACTGTTGAAAGAAAAATTTTTTTAGTATTAACAAATTTCATATAGTTTCCAAAATAATTATTATTACAAATTTTCAAATTTTTCTATTTATTTTCTGATTTTTAAGAATTTTTTCTCGCAAGTTCATTTTTTTTCACAAAATTTTATTTTTTACAAAGTTCAATTTCTCACAAGTTAAAAAATTTATTCTTGATGTGACAAAACGCTTTTTATATGTTGCTGAATTATAGGATTTTCGGGTGCAAGTTTTTGTGCTTTTTCCAAATAATTTAAAGATTCTTTGTAAAGTTTCATTCTAAAATAAATCCAACCTAAAGTATCTAAAAAAGCCGCACTTTCTCCAGAAATATCGATCGCCTTTTTACACATAGAAAGTGCCTTTGTAAGTTCTAAATCTTCGCAAGCCAAAACGTAAGCAAAACCATTCAATGCAGTTGCATTTTGCTCGTTATCTTCAAGTGATTTTTCATAATAATCAACTGCAAGCCCAGAATTTCCTTGTTCCCAAGCGATATACGCCATAGAAGCAAAAACTGAAGATTTTCTGTATCCGAGTTCAAGAAGTTGCTTTAATTCAAAATCAGCGAGTTTTTTTCGTCCAGTAAGACAATATATAACCGCCAAAAGATATCTGCATTGCAAAACTCGCTGTTCATTTTTTCCGTCAGCAGAAGTTCCCGTAACAACTTGTTCCAAATATAACATTGCGTCATCGTAGCGCAGTAATTTTGCATAACAAAGTCCCAAATAATAAGCCAAATCAAGACTTTCCACAGAACTATCTTCTGGAAGCGAAAGA
>CAZLXK010000242.1:0-4035 GCA_964563305.1 uncultured Treponema sp. | reverse complement strand
CTTTAGTTTTCAAAGTTAATTATAAGCAACTAAAAGTTTTTTCTTAACACAAAAAAATCGCAGTTTTGTAAAACGCGTGTGTGGCAAAAATTCTTTCCTCGCCACAAAACTCATCTGCACAACAACTTTTTTATTAAACCGCCAGAAAAACGCCACTTGCGCCAGCAAAATCGCGAATTCTCGCAAGAAAACTGTCGCTTGTGCTAGCAAAGTCACAAAAAAAACTTTACGCAATAAGTTCATAGAAAATGCTACAAGATGTTCAAGTTGTGGAAAAGATTTAAAAATCGAAAAACTTATCAATGAGCGGTAGATGATATAATACTGTAAAAAAATGCACATTTTTTATAATATTCCTATGAATCATAAATCTTTTGTTTTTTTGATTGTTAATGTGCAAATACTTTTGATGGAATTGGAAAAATATGTTCTCTTGGCTATGTAATTACTGATGACGACTTAAATGTAATTGAAATTGACAAAACTAAAAATCGCGTTTTATTATTTCTTATATGATGTATGGATATATAACATTGCCAGACAATACTGAAATCGTTCACTCAGAACTAAGAACTCGCAACGGAGAAAATTATGTTGAAGTTCATTTCGAACAGCCAATTAACGGAGGATTCAAATCCGCAAGATGCGAGTTGCCTTCATACAAATGGCTTTTCAACGAAGGTTTCTCTGATGCTGAAATTGCTTTCTTCAATGAATTCTTAAAACATAATGCTCATACAATTTTTGAATTCGCGGCAGATGGAGGTAGCAAGATTGCCTAGTTTGTTCAAGATTCACAGTTATGTTGTTTACTTTTGGTCAAATGAAAATGGCGAGCCAGTTCATGTCTATGTCAACAAAGGAAATCCAGTTCCAAATGCGACAAAAATATGGCTGACATCGACAGGTGGCTGTGTTGTATGCAACAACAACAGCAAAATTCCGCAACATGAGCTAAACAATATGCTGAAAATTATTTCCGACCAGTTCTTTCTAATCTGCCAAAAATGGTGCGAGCATTTTGGAAACGATGCTTTGAAGTTTTATTGCTAGTTTTTTTCGCCAACTAGAAAAACGCCACTTGTGCTAGCAAAGCGCCAGAAAAACAAAACTTGTACTCCAAAACCGCAAATAAAATCTTAAATCATACAAACATTTTTTTTCGATATAACGAAAACATTTCAAATTTTACCTTGATTATTTCGATATATCGAAAAAAATTTCTCATCAATAAATATTTTCTCTTTTCCACAGCAAAAGATGCGCGCTCAAAAGCTCATCGTTGATTTTTTGAGCAAGAACGTCGCGCGTGTCGAAAAAGTTTTCAAAAACCGGCAAATCTTTTGACGCGACTTTTTGCCTGATTGTGTTCCGCCCGAATCCGAGCGTTCCTTTTGTCGTCTTGACTTTTGTGATTCTTCGGTCGGTTTTCTCGTCAAGCTTTTTAAAAGCGGAAACATCTTTTCCCATAATCGCGTTCGTGATGTCGTAAAAACTGTCGTTCCAGTCTTTGTTTTGATATTCTTCGTTGTGATGATAAAAGCGGAAAACTTCGAGCGCAGCTTTGTAAAGATTTTTTGCTTCGGCGGAAAATTCAAACTGATGTAAAAACTCGCGGAAATCAAAAGGCTTTTCCGTTTCTTCGTTCTCACTGAACAAATCCGCCTGGACTTTTGGAAAAAGCACGTTCAGGTCGTTTTTTGCGCAGCCAAGCTCTTCGGACGTGAACGGCATAATGTAGTTTTTCTGGTTTTTGTTGGTGAAAGCACAATTTTTAAAGAAAAGAGAAAACATTATTGAATCATTTTGAAGTTCCGTTGATATTTCATCAAAAATCCCTTTGTAAATATATTGTACACGTTCAAAATATTTGTTGTGTGTGTTGAAATTTATTCCTTTTGATAAAAGACAATACTTTAAATTGTTTGTTGTTATAGGATTTTGATTTGATAAACTTTTATTTGTCAAATTTATCGTCCAAGTCATATAACTATAATTTCCAAGAACAAATCCTTTTCTGTTTTCTTTGATTTTCTTGTCAATTTCTTCAATCAGATTCGGTCGAGAATTGTCGTAAGTGTAAGTTTTTACAAACTCAAGTTTTTCGGTTTTTGCGTTCAGCTCGTATCTGTCGGCGGTTACAAAGTCTCCGTTTTTTATGTCGTATTTGTCATTTGAGAAATCGTCATTGCGAACCGCAAGGCGAAGCAATCCATTTGTTTCATTTGCATTTTTAGATTGCTTCGTCGCTTCGCTCCTCGCAATGACGGATGCAGATTCCGAATCAAGTTCGGAATGACGAAGTTCGTTGGAATGACGTGCTTCTTTGGTCATTTCGACAGTCGCAATGACCGCATTTTTCGTGTCATTGCCGCTCTTTTCTTTTGTGTCATTGTCGCTCTTGTCAATTTTGTCATTGTCGGGCTTTTCTTTTGTGTCATTGTCGGGCTTGACCCGACAATCTTTTTGCGGATAGATTCCCGCGTCAAGCGCGGGAATGACATTGCTTTGCGCGGAAATGACATTGCTTTGCGCGGGAATGATTTTTTCTTCTTCGTCCGCCTTTTCAAAAATCACTTGCGAAATCGGCCATTCAGAAAGCTTAAAAGTCGTCTTTGCGTTTGAAAAAATGTGCGAGACAATTTTATAGCCTGATTTTACGTAATTTTGAATTTCGTCGCGCAAAAAACTTTCCGTCATATAATAAAAAACAATGACTTCCGGCTTTAAGTCCAGAACTTTGTTGAAAAATTCAATCGCAAGATTGTTCTTAAAACCTTGTTTTCTTTGATAAGGCGGATTCATAATTATCATCAGCTTTTTGTTTTCGAGTTTGCAGATTTCATTTATTCCGAGAACTTCGCCTTTGTATTTCCATTTCGGAAAATCCTTCGTCTTCAAAAAGTCAAACTTGACGGCGTTTTCAAATCCTTTGATTTTGCAAGTGTCAACGTCCATTTGCTCGAGCGTCGAGAGATAGCAAAACTGCTTAAAGTCTTTTCCGAACTGATTTTCAAGATTTCCAACTCCAGCGCACGGATCACAGACAATAAAATCTGAAAGATTGTAAAACGAATGCAAAATCTCGTTCTGCTTTTCGACAAAGCAAGTCGGCGTGTATTCTCCGCCAGTGTCGCGCCGATATTTTTCTGAATAAAGAACCGCGCTCCGCTCCAAGACTTTTAAGAATTCGTCTTTTTCAGGCGGACGTTTGTATTTTTTCCAGAAAAAAGCGTATTGAGCGCTGTCGGAAATTGTGTAATAAGAAGAAGCCGAGCCGTTTTCCGCAGAATATTTGATTCCGTCGATTTTGCCGTCGGAAAACATCATTTTGTAATGGCTTAAATTCGTTCCTTCGCGGATCAAAGGCTGAATTTCCTCTTTTATTTCGCCCATAAATTCAGTTTTTACTTTTTTTTCGTATTTCGTTCCGTTCAAAATGTCAACCAAAAACAAATTGATTAAATCCTGCTCGTCTTCAACTTTTTCGCGGAACTTTATAGAATTTTTCCACTGATTATAAACTACGTTAAAATTTTTTTCGGTAATTTCAATTACAGTGTCTTCGTTGCGTTTTAAGCGTGAATAAAATTCTTTAATTTCATCATTTTTGTAAACTGTAATTTTATTGTGCAATCTGTCGTTAATTCTATCAATCGCATCTTTTGTGGGCGAACTTGCTCGTTCTTGATTCCAGTTTATGTCATTATTGTACATTACGGAATTTTCAGAACAATCTATAAGCTCAAGAACGTCATTTGCGTTTTCGTTTGCATTGTCTTTGTAAATTAAAGCAACACGATTTAACACGGATTTTTGCTTTTTATTTGTAAGAATAACTTGTGCTAAGGCTTGTCTGCGTAAAACTTCGTTTGAAATTACATATTTTGCTTCAATATACAAAAGCGTATTGCCTTTTTTGTCTTTGAGCAAAACATCAACTTGATTCAAAACGTCCAAGTCCCACGAGCCTTTGTCAAAATACTTTTCACAAAAGTTTTTCTTGTAATTTACTTCCTCTGATTGCATTTTTTT
>CAZLXK010000241.1:0-4055 GCA_964563305.1 uncultured Treponema sp. | reverse complement strand
TAGGTAACGCCCAACAAAACTTCAATCAAAAACTCAAATTTTCATTTGTAAATTCTTCTTACAGTTTCAACTTTTATCATATTTGTGTTGCCACTTTTAGCACCAATTTGTCCGCCAGTTAAAACTACATTGTCGCCAACTTTTAAACTTAAAATTTTAACCGCCCGCTGAATCGCGTAAAAAAATAAAACTTCAAGCGAATCATATTCTTCACACAAAATCGGAATTACGCCCCAAGAAAGTGCAAGTTTTCTGTAAACTTTTTCTGATGTAGTTGAACCAATAATTTGAACTGGAGCACGAAATCGGCTAACCATTCTCGCAGTTAATCCGCTGATTGTGTTTACAACAATGCATTTTGCGCCAACATCAATCGCCATTTGACAAGTTGAATGAGAAATTGCGTCTAAAATATTTCGATTTATAAATTCTGTGTCGCGAAAACGTTTTTTATAATCAATATGATTTTCTGTATATTCAGCAACTTGCGACATAGTTTTTACAGCTTCAACTGGATATTTTCCCGCCGCACTTTCGCCAGAAAGCATAATTGCCGACGCTCCGTCATAAACTGCATTTGCAACATCAGAAATTTCAGCGCGAGTTGGACGAATATTTGTAATCATCGATTCAAGCATTTCTGTTGCAATAATTACGCGTTTTCCAAGCATTCTACACTTTTGTTCAATTTCTTTTTGAACAACTGGAACTTCCATAAACGGAATTTCAACGCCCAAATCTCCGCGAGCAACCATAATTCCGTCAACCACAGAACAAATTTCTTCTATATTTTCAACGCCAGACTGATTTTCGATCTTTGCAATAATATCAATATCTTTTCCGCCGTTAGCATTTAAAAAATTTCGCATTTCAAGTGCATCTTTTTTTGATGAAACAAAAGACGCTGCCACAAAATCAACATCTTGTTCAATTCCAAAAAGCAAATCTGATTTATCTTGTTCGCTCAAAAAATCATTATTTAAAACCTTGCCGGGAAAATTCATACTTTTTTTGTCAGAAAGAGTTCCGCCAGTTTTTACGATTGTAATTACATCATTTTCTTTTACATCAACAACTTCAAAAATTACAAGTCCGTTGTTTACAAGAATTTTGTCGCCTTTTTGTAAATCGCTAGCAAAACCTTTGTAACTTACAGAAACTTTATGTTCGTCGCCTTCAATTTCGTCAGTTGTAAAAGTAAAAGTGTCTCCTTCTTGAACTGTAATTTTGTGATTTTTAAAAGTTCCGATTCTAAACTCTGGTCCTTTTGTGTCAAGCATAATTGCAAGTGGAATTTTTAATTCACCACGAACTTGCTTTAGCGTGTTGATTTTTTTTAAATGATCTTCGTGATTTCCGTGAGAAAAATTTAAGCGGGCAACATTCATTCCAGCTTTACACATTGCAAGCAAAGTTTCTTTAGTTTCGCTCGCAGGTCCGATTGTACAAATGATTTTAGTTTTACGCATAACGGCTAAAGTATAGCGAGATTTTGTTGATTTGTACACTTGAGATTTAGGAGTTTGGCGCGAGGATTTAGGAGTTTGGATTGTTTGAAAGACTGACACTTGCTTGCGGAAACTGGCGGTTGCTTGAAAAAGTGGCACTTAACGCGTTATTCTGAGCGGAGCGAAGAATCTACTGACACTTGAATTTGCTAAGCGACTGTTCTGTTAGTGAACAGATTCTGAACTAAATTCGGAATGACAGGTTCTTGCAGAAAAAAGGCAGAAGACTTAGCCCCGATTGTAGTGGCGAGCGTGAGCGAGTTGTGAGCAACCTAAAGGTTGCGAAGCAATGAAGTGGCAACGGAACCACGAAAAGCGGGTTTTGTTTAAGGCGGACACTTATCTAGTGAATATTCGCTGAGTAAAAAAAATTCGCTCAAAAAAAATCATAAAAAAGGCTCGAACTTGCAAAAACAAATTCGAGCCAGGAGGAAGAATTATTTAGGATGAAGAAAAAATCTGCAAAGTAGCAACACTAAAGAGAGAAAAGTAGCCACTTTCAAATTACTTCTTTCATTCTTAAATACTTGATTAAAGAGGAAGTTTCAAAACGTAACAGACTTTTGAAATAAGCTCTAAAAACTTACTGTTGCACCTAACTGAACAAAATTATTTTTATTCCAAGCGGCAAATTCGCTGTTGTCATCGCGAGTCCAAATATACATTCCGCTTGCAATCAAAGAAATATCGCTTACAGGTTTTACTGTTAATTTTGGAAGAACCGCTAAATCACCATTTTCAAAACCGTAAACAACTGTTACTTCTGGAGCAACTTTATCGTTGGCAAAACTTGTTGTAATATTTGCTACAAGTTTGTTGTTTGAATAACCGTTCACGTTGTAATCAACATCGCTCTTTTCCCAAGTGCTTCCAGAAATTTTGTCATTATTCAAAACATAAGTTCCGTATTCTTGAACATTCAAGTTCATATTCCAAAAAGGCAAATCAATATCAAATCCGCCAAGCCACTGAACTGAATTATTGTGAACCCAAGGATCATCGCCTGCAATATCATTTGTTAAGTTGTACGCTGCTTCTCCACGCAAATTAAAGTGCCATAAAATTGTTGCTGCTTCTAAACCAAAAGTTTGTTTTTGGTCGTAAGATAAAAATTTGTCATCGTCAGTTACAGTTTCGCCTGCAAGATATTTTTCCAAGAAAGTATCAAACTTTTGTGCGTTAAATGAAGGTTGCTTGTAATGTCCGTAATAATAGCTCAAACCTAAATCAACTGGACCAAGACTTGCTGTAAAACGTGCACCCGCCTGACCATATTTTAAAGTGTTTGTGTCTGGATACAAAACCGAAGTGTCGCTCGTAAGTGCTGAAGACTGACTTAAAGCGTACATATATTTTGTTCCGTAAATTGTTAAAGCCGCCTCTGCATCTTCAACGCTTGAATAACCAGAAGATTGTAACGCTGCAGCATAAGCCCCCGCCGCTTCTTGATAATCATAATTTGTTGCAGAAACAGCGTCGCTTGCCTTTGCGTAATCTTGAGCATAAGTTGAACTGTAAGTTGAATCCAAATTTTTCATATACGCTTGGTAAGCAGTTTCGTTTTGACTTGTTGCAGCCCAAACTTGATTTATTTGACTTAAAGTTGTGTTTGCTGTGTTGTAAGCCGACTGAGCTGCCGCTGATTGTGCATACAAAGAACTCAAAGTACCAACTGTTGCACTAGCCGTTGTATAATTTGTAAATGAACTTGCAATTTCGCTTTCTGCCGCACTTGTAACTTTACTTGTTAAACTTGTAACTTGAGCAGGAGTCCATCTTCCGCTTGAAGAAAAGCGGTCAACTGGCAAAAATGGAGTATAAACCGCTTCAAATTTCATATTTGAAAGAACATTGTTTGAATATCCAAAACCGTAACTTGCACGAATCATGGGAGTTGCAATTCGGCGGTCAAGATAATCTGGAATTATAAAATCAGTGTAATCATCAGCATTAAAATTATCCAAAACGTGAATTTTGTCGCCTTTTCCCCAAACAATATTCATTTTACCAACATCAAGTTTTAAGTTGCCAAAATAACCAGTTACATACGCTTCTTTTACAACATCTTCAGGATAATCTTTAATCGTAGAAGAGCTTAAATCCAAACTTACCACAGCGTCGGCATTACTTCCAGAATATTTAATATCAACTGTTGCATCTGCTCCGCCGTCAATGTCAATGTCGCCAGCGTTATCAATATCATCTTCGCTTGTAACATAACCGCGAACATCGCCACTTACGCTTCCACTAATTTCAACTGGACTTCCAGAAGAATCCCCAGTTCCAAAATCATCAAAACTAAAATCATCACCAAAATCTTCTTGAGCAAAGCCTAAAAAAGCCAAACTTGTTGCCAAAAGAATTGCCGTTATTTTTTTTATTTTCATATTTAACCTCATTTTTTCTTTTTTTTTTGTTGGAGCGAATTTTTTTTATTTACAACTTATCGCGTCATTACGAGAACTTTCGTTCGTGACAATCTACTGTAAGTTTCAAAAACAAACCGTCAGTTTCTCGCAAAAAATGTTTACAACGTTAACAGTCCGC
>CAZLXK010000240.1:0-4063 GCA_964563305.1 uncultured Treponema sp. | reverse complement strand
TTGCAATTTTCAACTTTTGATTTGCCACTTGCCCGCGATCAGTATAAAACTGGAAGTCCGTTTTCAGAAATTTACAAAACCACAGACAATTTGAATCTGCCCGACTGGGTTCTTGAAAAACTTGATGAAGCGAGATTGATTGGAAATTCAAATCAGACAATAATTTTTCCTGACGGCGAAAAATATCAAATCAACAACACTCTGAACAATCTTTCTGCAACAGAATGGCTTAATTTTACAACTTCAGTTTTTGAAACTTTCTATCCAACAAACGGCAAAGATTCCTACGCGCACGAAGTCAGAAAAATTCATCCAAGTCCGAAGCCTCCGCAGCTGATGAAAGAAATAATCGAGTTTTTCACAAAGAAAGATGAGCTTGTTCTTGACTATTTTATGGGCGTTGGCGGAACTTTGCTTGGCGCGGGCTTGTGCAACAGAAAATCGGTTGGAATCGACTTGAATCAAAAGTATATTGATGCATATAAAATGGCGGCGAAAAAAATCGGCGTCAAAGAATTTAACGCAGTTTGCGGCGACTGTTTAGAAATCTTGAAAGACAAGAACAAAATGCAGGAACTTTTACAAAACGAGAAAATCAGTCTTGTTTTGCTCGACCCGCCTTACAGAAACATGATGAGCAGAAAAAAGACCGGCGCGGATATTGGTGTCTATGGAAGCGTCGCAACTCCGTTCACAAATGACAAACGCGATTTTGGAAACATGAGCGCAGATACTTTTTATGATTCGTTGAAATATTCTGTTGAGCTTGTCTTGCCTTATGTAAAAAAGCGCGGGTACATCGTGATTTTTATAAAGGACTTGCAGCCTGTAAAAAAAGAGACAAATTTGCTGCATGCAAACATAATTCAAAAACTTAACGAAATCCCGAATCTTTACTACAAAGGCTTGAAAATCTGGGCGGATAAATCTGCTAAACTTTTCCCTTACGGCTATCCGTTTTCTTTTGTGGCAAACCAGGTTCATCAGTATATTCTGATTTTCAGAAAGGAAAAATGAACTTTCCGCTTCAAATTCTCACTGACTTTTCCCCAAAAACTCACTGACTTTTTTAAAATTCTCAGTGAGAAAATAAAAATTCTCAGTGAGTTTCTGATGAATTCTCTACTAGAGAATTTCCCGCTCCGTCAAAAATTATTCAAAAGATTATCGGGTCTAGCCCGATAATGACATATTTTCGCTAACTTACAGATTTCAAAACGAGTTCGGAATGACGAATTTTTAATCTACTGAAGGCTCAAACACCGACTGCGGAAAGTTTTTGGTCAATCATTTTGAGTGATTTTTTTAGAAACGACGTTCTTGTTTGTATCTTCTGTTTTGCTGTTAGTTCTCGAAGTAGCGGAAAAACTACTAGTTTTAACTCTAGGCTTTTTAGTTTTTAGTTTTACTCCGTTTTCAAAGAGGATTTTTCTTACGGCGAAATCTAATTCTGTTCGCTGAGGATTCATTGGCAAAATAAAATTTCTGCAACGCGACCAAGTTGTTTTGTAAAGTTCTCCAGACTGATTGCTATTTTTTATTTCATCTTTCCAAGTTGTTAGACTTTCAACAAAATCTTTTAAGATAAAATACAATTTTTCGCCAAAACGAGCATTTTTGTTTTCTTGAACAAATTCATCGAGTAAAGATAAATTATTTAAATAATTTTGAGCAAATTTCTTGTTTTCTAAAATCAAATTTGTTGTGGCAGGCTGAAGATAAATATACAAATCAGTTTCTAAAGCAAGTTTTATGATTGGAGCGGAAAATCCTGAGTTTAAAATTTTCATTAATTCTTCTGTTAAACGCGAAGGACTTGTAGGCGACAAAAGAGAAGCAGACTGAATTATTTTCTTTTTTAAGGAATGTGGAATTTTACAACCGATTATAACGCTGTATTTTATTGCACGAAGCATTCTAACTGGATCTTCAATAAAAATTCGATTTAGAGGAATTACTGGCTTTAGAATTCGATTTTTTATATCCTCTACTCCGCCAACATAATCAATAACATATTCTTTAATTGGATCGTAATAAAGTGCATTTATAGAAAAATCACGACGCTTTACATCTTCATCAATCGTTCCAAAGGAATTTCCAACCGAACCGTCAATAATCGAGCGAAAAGTTGAAGTTTCAAAAATTTTATTTCCTACGATAATATGAACTAATCTGAATCTTTTTCCAATAATCCGCGAATTATGAAAAATTTTTTTGATTTTACTTGGAGTTGCGTCAGTTACAATATCAAAATCTTTTGGCGTTTTGCCTACAATTAAATCTCGAACTGCACCGCCTACAATGTAAGCATCAAATCCGTAATCTTCTAAGCGTTTTACAATGCTGATTGCGTCTAAATCAATGTTTTTTAGAGAAATTTTATGTTCTTCTTTGGTATAAATTAGGGCTTTTTTTACAGTTCTGCCCTTTTCATCAGTTCCGTAGCGAATTAACACGATATGCTATTTTAGTCTTGAGTTTGCTGCTAGTCAATTAGGTTGATTTTGATTTGAGGATTTACTTTGCGGATTGGTGGTTTACTTAATGAAGTGGCGGTTTTGTGCGAGAACTAGCGATTTGTAGTGCCAGCCGCAAGACGTGAACAGCCAGTTTTTCACAGTAATGCCTAGCCCAGATTGTAGTGGTTGCGATAGCAATTAGCACGAAGTGCTAACGAAGCGAAAGCGTAGCCACGAAAAGCTGGTGAGTTATGCAAAAGTTGCTCCAAATTTCAAAAAATGATAACATTGACTGCGATTAGTTTTTTTTTAATAAAATAAACGTATGTTCCAAGCAACAGAACGCGAAACTTTGATTCTACACGCATTGAAAGATTTTCAAGCTTCTTCTTCAAATCATCAAAATGAAAAAACTGAAGAAACTGTACTTTTTGAAAAACTGAAAAATGAATTTGCCGACGATTTTCTCCAATTTCAGTTTTCACTTTCTGGTTGTATTGCAAAAAACTTTATGGAAAAGTCAGAAAAAAATGGAAAATCATTCTACAAAATCACGGAAGACGGACTGAAGCAGATTTAGTTTTTGCCATACAGCACGTTGTATTGCTCCGCGATTTTCTTCCACGAGTAAAGCCGCTTTCCCGCTTCGCTCATTGCATCGGCGATTTCTTTTCGTTTTTTCTCACCAATTGTGTCATTGTCGGGCTTGACCCGGCAATCTTCAAAAAGTTTCTCCACTTTTCTTTTCAGCTCTTCCGCGTTTTTCCAGTACAAGCATTTTTCTTCCGTTGTCGCACGGTTATAAACGCAATCAAACGCCAAAATCGGAAGTCCTAGATTCATCGCTTCAACAAGACTTGGATTTGTTCCGCCTGCGGAATGTCCGTGAATGTAGAGAGCGGCGTTTGAACGGAGCCAGTTTATTTCGTGCGGTTCGTAGATTGAGTCAAGAAGATGAATATTTTGAAACGCTGAATATTTTTCTTTCAAGTTTTTTCCGTAGTCGGATTTTTGCCAGTTTCCGACAACGACAAGAACGTGCTCCGGAAGTTTTGAAAATGCTTCAAGAATAATGTGGATTTTGTTCTCCGGCTCTATCCGGCAGACAGTTATGGAATAAGTTTTTTTGCAAAACGGATATTTTTCAAAAAGCGAATCGTCTTGAACGTGCGAAACATGGTCGCCGCCGTAGGCAATCAAAATTGCATCTTTGTTATATTCAGACTTTACATAATCTGTGATTCCCTTGTTGTCGCCGATTACAACGTCGGAATATTTTACAGCCATTTTTTCGCTCAGCTTTAGAAAACGCTTCGCAAGAAAATTCCACTTGTCGCGCCGCCATTCAAGGCCGTCGATGTTCGTGATGATTTTTCCCTTGAAAACGCGCTTCATATATGGAAGAAAAACGCAGCCAGAAACTCCGAGAATCAAAAGAATGTCAGCGTTTATCGGGTTTTTAGCAGCCATTTTCATCGATTCAAAATCGTAGAGAATGCTGTCCTTGCCGTTCGCGTCTTTTTCAAGATAAACAAGACGCGCACCTTTGTACGTTTCAAGTTTTTTCTCGTATTTTTTTGCGGAGCAGAAAACTGTGTATTCGA
>CAZLXK010000239.1:0-4071 GCA_964563305.1 uncultured Treponema sp. | reverse complement strand
TTTGAAGAAGTTTTATCGCAAACTTCTTTGTAAGCATTTTGATAAACTCTTGCTGGAGCTCCTCCGCCTGCAACCAAAATCAATCTTCTGGAATTATCTTCATCAAGCCAAGCAGTACACATTTTAACAAATTTTCCTAAAAAATCTGTGTCTGGCTTGTCTGGAACAATAATCGAACCGCCAACGCTTAAAACTTTTGTTGTCATAATTTTCTCCCATAAAAAGTCGAAAAATTCGACTTTGTTTAATCACCTAATTTTAATATATTCCAATTATAACTGGATTGTTCCATAAAGAACTATAACTTGATGTAGAATCTCCAGATTCTTCCCAAATTGACTGTAATGCATAAGTTCGCGGACGATAAACAATTTTACTATTAAAAAGAGACGCTTTAATTTGTTTCCAACCACGACTAAATGCAATGTGCTGATTATCAAGATTTCCAAAAAAATATGTCGCTGGATTTTCTATATTTGTAAAACTTTCAAAATCTAAACCGGCAGCAAGTGCTACATCAACTGGAAACCAACCGTAGTTTTCAAAATAAAGTTCACTCCACCAATGAACTCTTGTTTGAGAATTATTTTCTACTAAAATGCCACTTACTGGAATTGACGGAATTCCTGCAGCTCGGCAAAGAGTTGTAAACATAATCGCAAAATCGTAAGCGTCGCCTTTTTTTGTTTTAATCATTTGCGAAATATCATCTTCTTCGCCAAAACGCACTTTTTCTAAAATTTCATAATTGTTTAATATGTAATTATAAATGAGCCTAGCTTTTTCAACCGGATATCTTTCTCGCCCAACAATTGAATTTACCAAATTTTTAATTGCAGAATTTTCACTTTGAATGCAAGAATCCGCAGAAGTAAAAATTTTATAAATCGGAGAATCTAAATTTCTAAAAGGCATTATATTTCGCGAATTTATATTGCTTTCCATTGAATAAGAACTAACAACAAATGTTTGCGAAAAATTTTGTCGATTATTTTCTAAGTGATTTAATTGAATTTGATGAATAATGTCGTTTGGATCGTCGGCAATAAGCGGTTCTGGAATACATTCATTTAAGTCGGCACTTGGTTGCAAAGAAGAAACTGCTGGGCGTGGAACATAAAGTGAAATCGTGGAATTTTGACTTGTTTCGTTGCTTAAAATGTCCGCAGTAACTTGGATAACGTAAGTTCTGTGATTAAAATATTTTTTCTTTCCCGTGTTAAATTTTATGTTGATTTTTGAACTTGAACTGTCGCCTTTCGCTGTTGAAACAAAAACAGAACCAGAATCTGCTCCGTCTGGAACTTTCAAATGAATTTCATTGTCGCTCCAAAGTTCATAATCATAATCAAAAGTCGAAGCCACAATGTAAGTATTTTCAATTTCTTTTGAATTGCTGAAATTTGAATCGCTACTAGAATTTATATTTGAATCCCGATTTGCTGTAAAATAAACAACAGAATTTCCTCTTGTAGAACCGAAATTTGTTCCAGAAATTATAATACTTTCGCCAATCGAAGCATTTTCTGGCGTAATTGATGTGATTGTAGGAAAACTTTGCTGCGGATCAGTTTTAACTGCAACCGGAATTAAATATTTGTTTGCGAAAAATTCTGGTTCAGATCTCCCTACTGAAGTTCCAACTATAACAAGTCCGTCTTGTACGTTTTGCGGAAGTTTTAATTTTATTTCGTTTTCTGACCAAGAAATATAAGCGGTTGAAGTGATTTTTGAACCAGCGATTTCTACGTAAGAAGAATTTTTTGATTCCCCAAAATCTTTTCCTTTTATAATCATTGTGTCGCCCGGAGAACCAATCATTGGGGAAATTTCAGAAATGCTAGGTTTGCGTTTTGATGTTTTTCCTAAAATCGATGTAACTGCAATTATAATCACCAAAAGAATAAAAATGCTTAAAAACCTTGCTAATGGAGATTTTTTGAGAAGTCCTTTGTAAGATAAAAAAATGTTCATTGATTTGCATTACCTTGTTCAAGAGAAAAATCGGCAAAATCTGGAGATAATTCAAAAGAAAATCCGTTTAAATTATTTTCATTTTCTGCTGAATTAAAAGTCCCTTGATTATTTGGTAATGGACAAAATAAATCATAAGTAACAAGCGAAGGTTTTTCTGTAAGCGATTGATTGCTAAAATTTTCGTTATATAATTGATTGTCAAAAGGTCTTTGATTTTCAAATCTTCTGCCATTAAAATTTGGCGGAAGTGGAGGCGGAGCGTCAAAACCATTTAAATTGTTTGGACCATAATTTGATGTATTTCCAAAACTTGCTGTGCTTCCGCTAAGAATTTGATTGTTTCGCGAAAAATCAGAAAAACTTGAATTTGGTAAAGGACGCTGAATTGGCTCAAAATTCTGATTTGAAGCAATATTTTGTGAAGTATTATTGTTTAATCTTATAGGAAGAACTACAGCAATAACTGCTGCGGCTGCAACGCCAGTAAAAATATATTTTGCAGCGGAATTGAATTTTCCAAAAGTAAATACATTGCGAGTTTTACTTGTGTTTTTGTGATAAGACATTCTTGTTAGCAAGCGTTCGTAACTTTTGTCTAAATCTTGCTCTGAAAATTTAATTGACTTACTGTCTTCTTGGAAAAGATTGTGTAGATTTTTAAGTTTTTGTAATTCAGCAGTACATTTAGGACAATTTTTTACGTGATCTTCATATTCTTTTACATAAGAAAGCGGAAGTTCGTTATCTAAATAAATTGAATGTAAATCTTTATTAGGACAAGTAGACATCATTTTCTCCTATAAGTTTTGCTAATTGTTCTCTTGCACGGAAAACTCTAACTTTTACATTTCCTTCAGAAATTCCTAATTGTTCTCCAATTTCTTTATAATTCATATCGCCGTACTCTTTTAAAACAAGCACTTCTTTCAAGTTCTTTGGAAGTTTGTTAAGTGCTTCAAGTGCAAATTTTTTAGCTTCTTCTTTTAGCATTTCTGTTTCGCCACTTTCCATTTGTTGTCTGCCTTCAAACAAGGCTTTATGGTAAGCTTTTGTTTCTCTAAGTTTACGTTTTGCATAATTTAGAGAAGCATTTTTTACTACACAGATAAGCCAAAACTTAGCATCATCCATCGAAGGAAAAACCATTTTCTTTTCGTTGGTTTTAATGTAAGAGTCATGAACTAAATCTTCTGCTGCTTCTTCATCTTCAACAATTTTTATTGCAATTTTAAAGAGCACTTGGAATGTTTCATTATATAACTGTCTAAAATCATTTTGATTTGTACAATCTAAAGATTTTTTTTCAGTTGATTTATTCACATTAGATAACACATTTACCTCGTTTTGGTTACAAGATGAAAAATTAACAATGATGCTTTACTTTAATTTAGTTTCGCTTCCAAGTTGGACCTGTTGGCGTATCAATTATTGTAATTCCGCGTTTTGCTAAGTTGTTTCGGATTTCATCTGCCTTTGTAAAGTCTTTATTTTTTTTAGCAATAGTTCTTTCTGCAAGCAAGTTTTCAATTTCTTGTGCTTCTGAATCATTTTCATGTTCTGAAGATTCATTGATTTTTGCGTTTTGTTCATTTTTTAGCAAATCTTTTGCTGATTCTAAAAGTTTTAAACCTAAAACGCTATCCATTCTGTTTACAAGTTCAAGTGATTCTTTTGGCTCAAGAGAAGAATCTTTTACAAGTTTTTGAACCAAACTTAAAGCAACTGGAGTTGAAAGATCATTTTCAAGTGCTGCTTTGAATTTTAAAATATAATCTCTTGCTTTGTCGCTTAAATTGTTAAGTTCTGCTGCTTGTCCTTTAGAATAATTAGTTTTTGATTCAAGGAGTGATGTATTTTTTGAATTTTGTGCTAACTTTGCAATTTTTTGAACTAAAGCGATTCTTGAATTTTTTGCAGAATCCATTGCGTCCCAAGAAAAATAAATTTGTTTGCGATAATGTCCTCCGAGTAAAAAATATCTATAATCCAAAGGATTGTAACCTTTATCTTTTAATGTCTGAAGTCGCAAAAAGTTACCTTTAGATTTAGACATTTTGTTTCCGCCTTCAATAACCAAAAATTCGTTATGAAGCC
>CAZLXK010000238.1:0-4076 GCA_964563305.1 uncultured Treponema sp. | reverse complement strand
TTTTTAGTATACAAAAAAACTAAAAAATAGTGAACTTTGCTTTGCGTCGCTACATGTATCGCTACGTTCGGCGCACTTTCCGCTTCAAGTCTTAGTTTTCTTTTCAAGACTAGGTATTTTAAAATAAAAAAACCTCTTGCAGAAAACAAGAGGTCTGGGCCATCTAAGACTTGAACTTAGGACCAAAGGATTATGAGTCCTCTGCTCTAACCACTGAGCTAATGGCCCGAAAAGCGAGTTTTATTTTATCAAAAAAATTGCGAGTTAGTCAATTAGTGGGGGGGGGGAAAAAAATGATTTTATAAATTCAAAATCGGCAGATTTTTTTTTACTTGGCTCTGCCAGACCAATGAAATGATAAACTTTTCTCTTAAAAATCATGTAATAAATTTAAAAAACACATAACAATTAATACTGTATAGATGCTTTTATGCTCTCTGCAATTGAATTTCCATACTGTATTTTTCCCGCTTCATCTTTTTTATAAGGAAGGCGTTCTATTTTTGTTCTCATCTTTTTGCTTAATTCAAGCGAGCGACTTATTTCTCTTCCGTTGAAAATATCTCCTAACGTCACTTCATCTTTCCCTCCTCGACTTGTTATAAAACTTGTTACAAAATTTATTTCTTCTGGTAAAACAATTGTTTTAAGATTGTCACAAGCTATGAACGCATATATTCCAATGAACCGAATTGATTCTGGAATAGCAATAGATTCAATTGAACTAAGAGCAAAAGCGTTTTCTCCAATAAATTGTAAAGTAGAAGGTAGTGTCAGAGACTTTATGTTTCCATCGAAAAAAGCACTATTCCCGATATATAAAAGCCCTTCATTTAAGACAAGCGGTTCGGTGAATTTAGTGCCACGAAACGCTTCTTTGCCAATAATTTTCAAAGACGACGGAAAATTGATTGCAGTAATAAAATAAAAGTCAGATTCTAAATAAAAGAAATTATCCTTAATTTCAACAAGTCCTTCAGGAAGCAAAATCGACACTGAGTTAAATCTAATTCTATCATCATCAAATAATCTTCCTTCCAAGACTTTAAAGCCTTCTTGAAATTTAATTTCTTTGACTGGAAAGAAATCATTATAAGGTCTGTCATATCTGTCTGTTATATGGATTTCAAGTACAGGAAGCCCTTGTATTGTTGAAGGAACAGTAATGCTTGTGGCATTTTCATCAAGAATCCATTTTTTGATTATTACTCCGGTAAAATCTTTATTAAACCCGTAGTCAAACGCTTCCTCAAGTTTCTGCTGCTCTGATTTTTCATTTTGAGAAAACATTGGTCACACAAGAAAAGCCACAAGGCAAAGAACTACAAGCCATTTTAAATTTGTTGTTTTCATTAAAACATCCTCTTAAATCTATTTATTTGACAAACACAATAATAGTAGACCTATAATCCACAGAAACACAATTAAACCTAGCGTTATCAAGTTTTTTTTCTTTTTATCTATATTTTTAAATTTATTTTTTCCTCCGTAAGAAACTTTTTGCATTTTAGTTTCTTTTAATTCCTTTTTCTTTTGTTTCTCTTCTGCTTTTGCAGCAGCACGTTCTTCTGGAGTCATCTTCTTATAAGCTTCCCTCTTTTCTTTTGAATGAGCGATTTTATTTCCAATTCTTCCAAAGAAAATCTTAATTTTGCTCGCTGATGCTCCGTTATTTTTCAGAGTTTCCAGTATTTTTTCACATTCTTCTGCATATAAATCAGAATCAGCATTAATTTTTTCTATTTCTTCAAGAATTTTTTCGTTTTCATAAATTGCGTTCAAGGCAATTTTAAAATTACACTTATCAATCTGAAGAACGTAATTTTTACATTCTGTCTGAACATTTTCTTTTGCTGCCTCTAATTTTTTCTTTGCCACAATGAATTCCTGCTCGCCAATGAAACTTAATTTTGCATAATCGCTAGCAGAAGAAATCAATGATATTAAAATTTCACTCTTGAATTTCTTTGATTTCACAATTCGTTTTGCAGAGTAATTAAGAATTTCTGGTGTTGATTCAAAATTTGTGGTCTTGTATTTTTCAGAAGAAGATTTTATAATCTCTTCAAATTTCTCAAACTGATTTCGATACTTGTTTTCAATCAAGAATAACCGACTGAACAGTTTATTCTGCCCCTGCTTGCTAATTTCAACAGAAGAAGATTTCAGTGTCTTCAAGAACTCGACGGATTCATTCATAAAGCGCAAATCATATACATTCATAATAAATGTCTCAATTTTTCTGCTCTCTTGTTCCTTTTCCTTTTCCGCCTTAGAAAGATTGCTTTTTGCGGAATCCATCTGTTTTTTCCAGTTTTTCATTTCCGCTTCATAGCGACTCTTCTCTGCTTTTGCTTGTGCTTCCCTCTGTTTTGCAAGATTGTAGCCATAATAATCTACAATCACATATTCTTTTCTGCCTGCTGTACCGCCCCCGAAGTCGGAATTGGAAATCATACCTGAATCGATAGTAGCCCTTGGCTTTTCAGCCTTGCAAGCATCCATATCTTTCTGGGCTTGTGTAATTGCCTCGTCAGCGACATTGCATTGAGATTTCACTGCCTCATATTGAGATTTTTTCTCTTCATATTCTGATTGAAACTTCCGAATCTTTTCCTCGATAACTGGCATTATGGAAGCATTCCACTGAGTCGCATAGTTTACAACTGATTTTCCAACTGCATCTGCTGTTTCCTGACTCCAAGTTGCACTTAGACTCTTCCAGTTCAAAAGAGCATTGTTTGCTCCCGACTCTGCATTCCCTGCATTTACAATTCCAGGAAGCATTGACAAAGCGTTAGTGTCTACACTCATATTATTTCCTTGCGTTTTATGTCCGCATGACAAAATTTAAAAATTTGTTAAAACACAAATCCCCATAAAATAGTAGCTACTGCAAACAAAACAAAGAATGTATTTTGGCTAATCCACATAATACGTTTTCCAATAAACTGCAAAACTATCGATTGAATTACAGCAAAGCCTAAAAAAAATACAATTGAAAGAGTAATGCCATTAGCAAGTAAAGAATCAGTGAAATTTAAAAATCCACCTGTAATATTAAACACAAACGTAGAACTAATACCAAAATATTTTAAGGCAGCTCCAAGAATCAATTCTAAAATAGCAAATACACCAGATAATATAACACTAACTATCGCACACAATGGTATTCGAACTACAAATCCAAGAATGTTTTTTTGTTCTGAAAGTGCTATCCAACTATTAACAAAATCATCATATTTTTTTTCCGTAGCAACATCATTTATATAAGAATCACTCTCTTTATAACATTTTTGACTACAATAATAATGACTACCAAATTTTGATTTTACTCCGTTTCCATCTAGAAACCATCCGCCACAATACTCACATATCGCCATTTCTTTTCTCCTATAAATTTTTAGTAAAAATATGCCGTCCTTATAAAACCGCATATTACTTTTTATTTAGTTTTTTTCCCTCCTGCCATAAGTCACAATCAATTTTGAAAATTTCATCCGTCTTGCCTTGCAAATTGTTATTTTTATAATATTCTTCAACAAGTTTTTGAAAATTTTCTTTTGAAATTATCTTTTTTATTTTATTTTCTAGAGCCTTTTGTGTGTTTGTATCATAAATGACCTTGTACTTTTGAGGATTAATCAAAAAGCAAATTTTGCTTTCGTAACTGTATGCATGATATTCTGATTCCCACCATTTATATTTATATTCTTTCTTGGGCTCTGAAATGGGAGCTGAAATATTTTCTTTGTTTTTCCATAAATTCTTAACGAAATTATCAAAATTATCTTTAACGGTGCGTTTTACATGCCATTTTGCTCCGATATTTTCAACACATTCAGAAAAGAGAACTTCGTTATCTTCGTTTATTGCTTTCACAATCCACTTATTAAAAATTTTTTTCATTTGAATATTGTGTTTTTTGTATGCTGGAGACATTTGTTCTTCAAGATTTTGAAGATCTACCTGCAAACCACTTATCTCACTTTCACTGGTATTATTTTCCATCTTTAAAAAACTCCTTTTTTTTCTATATTCCTCTGACATTCCCTTTTCCAATATCACCAATTCTA
>CAZLXK010000237.1:0-4086 GCA_964563305.1 uncultured Treponema sp. | reverse complement strand
GAAGAATTTTCGCATTTGGACAAAATTTGCTAATAACGCCAGTTGCTCTGTCATCAAAACGAACGCCCAAAGCCAAAACAACATCGCTCTCAAACATTGCTCTATTTGCTGCCTGAAAGCCATGCATTCCCAACATTCCAAAATTATATTTGTAAGAAACAGGAACTGCACCAATTCCCATTAAACTTGAAACAACCGCCGCATTATATTTTTTTAAGATTTTATTTATTTCAAAAGAAGTTTCTTGTGTATTGCAACCGCCGCCCAAATAAAAAACGCACTTTTTCGCGTCAAGCAAAACTTGAGCCATTTCATTTAAAATTTTTTCACGTTCAAGTTTTGGCGTATAAAATCTTTGTGCAAAAACCGAATGTTCAAAACTTGAACGCTCTCCATTTTCGCATAAATTGATTTTTGGCCAATCATCAAATTCTGCAATTTCAGTTTGAACGTTTCGAGGAACATCAATTAAAACAGGACCAGGACGTCCGCTAACTGCAATTTCAAACGCTTTAGGAATTGCGTCTAAAAGTTCAAGAGCAGATTTTACCATAATGCTGTGCTTAGTGATTGGAAACGAAAGACCAAAAGTGTCGGCTTCTTGAAAAGCGTCAGTTCCAATCAAAGACAAATTAACTTGCCCCGTAAAAGCGACAATCGGGACGGAATCACAGCGAGCATCTGCAATGGCAGTCAAAAGATTCATTGCACCAGGTCCGCTTGTTGCCATACAAACTGCAGGTTTTCCAGAAGAACGAGTTATTCCTTGAGCAATAAAACCGGCCGCTTGTTCTTGGCGAACCAAAATATGCTTAATTTTACTTTTATTCAATTCGTCGTAAAGTGGAAGAATCGAACCGCCAGGAATTCCTGCAACCATAGAAATTCCTTCTAATTCCAAAAGTTTTACAATAATTTGTGATCCCGTAGCTTTCATAAGGCAAGTTTATATTTTATATCTGCTTTTTACAAGATTTTATTATTTTGTTGATTTGAAGCATGATTTGTTTTTTTAGCAAATATTTTTTTGTGCTAAGTGTTTGCTCTAAACATAACCCACTTTTCGCGACTACGCTATCGCTTAATTCTCTGTTGCTTAGCAAACTGTCAGCCTATTAAACAATAGCGACAAGGATGTCGCTTCCTTATAAGAACAAAATCTTATTTATAAAAGTGCCACGAGGTTTTTAGAAAACCTCGCAAGCAACCGTAGGTTGCACATTCTCGTAATTGACAGGAAGTCAAGAACAATCGGGGCTAGGTTTTCTGCGAATTCGCGAAGAATTTATCTTTTTATTTCAGCGTAAATCTAATAGTTTTAGAGTTAATCTAATACATAAAGGGGCGGCGACTTTCGTCGCCGCCCCGTAAAGAGCAACAAGGAGGTTGCGTCTAACAGCCGTAAGTGAAAGACTTTTTAAGATTTTGCTTTACAAAATCTTAAAGTTTTGATTTTTGCAAGGATGCAAAAATCAAAACTTATTTACACAAAACTTTTTTCATTGTGTTGCCAAAGAATTTGTCGCTAAAGAAATTTTTGCAGAAAACAAAAGGTTTTGCATAAGCACCAATCAAATAGCGAACTTTTGGATTTTTTGCAGTTGCCGCTTTTACTACAGTTTTAGAAATTATGCTCGGATCGCTTGCTTTTTTATTTTGCGGATTATAATTTTCTTCGTAAAATTTCGCTGTAGAATTTGCATTTTTTGAATAATCAGTATTTCCTGAAAATTTTTTAATATTATCAGCGGCAATTTTTCCCCAGTTAGTTTGAATTAATCCTGGCTCAATCAAAATCACTTTTACGCCAAAATCCATAACTTCAAGCCGCATTGCATCACTTAACGCTTCTACACAATATTTTGATGCGTGATACCAACCTAAAAAAGGACTTGAAAATCTTCCTGCCATAGAAGAAATGTTTATAATTCTACCTTCGCCTTGTTTTCGCATATAAGGCAAAACTAAGCGGGATATTTGTGCTAAGCCAAACACGTTTACTTCAAACTGATTTTTTGCTTCTTCCAAAGGCACATCTTCTATTGAACCGCCCAAACCGTAGCCAGCGTTGTTTACCAAAAGATCAATTCTTCCTTCGGCATTTATAATTTCTTCAACGCAATTTTTTATTGACTCTTGATTTGTAATGTCCAAAGAAACGCCTTTTGCTCCCCAAGCAGCAAGTTTTCCAAGTAAATCTGTGCGACGAGCCGCTCCATAAACCATATAACCAGCTTTTACTAAGCGAATTGCTGTGTCATAACCAATTCCAGAAGATGCGCCAGTTACCAATGCAACTTTTTTCATAAATTCTCCTTAAGTTTTGTTATAAAAAAAATATCTAATTAAATTTAAATTTTCTGCAAGAAATTAAAAAATGCACTCCCAGCAAGAACACTTCTTTGAAAAACGGCTTCCGCGTTCGCTTCGCCACTGGAAACTTCGTTGTGAATACACTTGTGCAGATTGTTTTTCAAAGCAGAACTAACTTACCTAAAGGTAACTGCTTCCGTGCATTTTTTATCATCTCAAAAAAACAACGCAATTTATTTTCAAGTTTTAAACTCAAAAACTTTAAAAATTATAAAGGCATTTTGTGCTATAATCAACTTATGTCTTTAAACTGTAATGAAATAAATCAAATTATTAGCGAAACAAATTTTATTGGAGCGTTTATTCAAGAAATTACGCAAACTGGATTTGACACTTTAGGCTTAAAAATCATCAACAAAGGACAGCTTTACAACTTTTTAATTTGCACTTCACCAAAATCCTGCAGAATAAATCTTACGCAAAACAAATTTACCAAAAATGAAAAGCCACTTCGCTTTAATGAATTCTTAAAATCGCACGTTCAAGGAATGAGAATTAACGAATTTTATCAAATCGGCTTAGACAGAATTATTAAAATGGACGTTTCAACTTGGCAAGAAAAATTTTTTATTTACATAAGACTTTGGTCTGGAGCGGCAAATGTGATTGTAACGCAAGTTGACGGAAAAATTTTAGATTGTATGTTTCGACGTCCAAAGCGTGGAGAAGTTTCTGGCGGAACTTTTATTCCTGAAATTTCCCAAGAAAAAATTTTAACTGAACAAGAAAAGCAAGAATCACTAAAAAAATTTCCAATCCGCACATTTCAAGAAAATGATTTTGCTGAACTTTTAGAAAAAACTCACAAAAACTTTGAAGATTTAAGTTTTAATGAAAAAATCGACTTTTATTATTCTGAACACGCACAAAGTCTTTCGCGCGAAAGTTTGCTTGCCCAAGCGGAAAAATGGTTCAACGTAAAACACAGCAAAATGCAAGCGGCGCTCGAAAATCTTTTGCAGAAACAAGAAGATTTTAAAAACGCAAATCAGTTAAAACATATTGGAGACTTAATTTTAACTTATCAAAATCAAATTCAAGGTTCATTTTTGGATTGCACAGATTATGATTCAGGAAATCAAATTCACATTAAAATAAATCCAAACTTAAGTGCTCAAGAAAACGCGGCACTTTATTACGAACAATACAAAAAAGCAAATAGCGGACTAAAAAGTCTTGAACACGACATTGAACTTTCTAAAAAAGAAATTGAAAATTTGGAAAATGAATATAAAACTTTGATTTCGCAAAAAAATGTATTAAAACTTGAACAAATTTTACGACGCGACACTTTGCCAAATCAGAAAATTGTAAAAAATTATCCAGGTTTGCATTACGAAATTGAAGGTTGGACAATTTTAGTTGGAAGAAATGCTAGCGAAAATGATGAACTTTTGCGTCACAATGTTAAAGGAAACGATATGTGGCTTCACACGCGAGATTATTCTGGCGGTTACGTTTTTATTAAAGCGAAAAATGGCAAAACTTTTCCTTTGGAGATTTTACTTTACGCGGGAAATTTGGCGGTTTACCATTCAAAAGCTCGAAAAAATGGACAAGCGGATCTTTATTACACGCAAGTAAAGTATCTTAAACGTGCAAAAAATGGTCCTAAAGGTTTAGTTTTGCCAAGTCACGAAAAAAATCTTTTGGTTAAACTTGACGACAAAATCTTAAACAAATTTGACGAACTCGAAGCCGCAAATCGCTTAC
>CAZLXK010000236.1:0-4116 GCA_964563305.1 uncultured Treponema sp. | reverse complement strand
CAAAATCTTGAAGCATTAAAAAATGCGGGCTTTAATTATTTTATGCAAACAAACAATCATTCTTACGATTTTGGAGAAGAAGGTTTTAAGGACACGCTTAACGCTCTAAAAGAATTTGATTGTGCAACTAGTGGCGTGGGTTTTAATGAAGATGAAGCGAAAAAATTTTATTACAAAACTGTGGGAAATCAAAAATTTGCAATTATTTCTTGTGGAGCGTTTCCTGTTGAACGAAGCGGATTTGATGGGAAAAAAACTGCAACTGCAACATCTGAGCGAGCGGGAATTCTTTGGCAAAGTGATGAAATTTTAAAATCTGTAAGGCTTGAAGCGGAAAATGGAAATATTGTGATTGTAAATGTTCACGGCGGAGAAGAATATAATTTTTATCCGACTTTATCTCAGCGAAAATTTTATGAAAGTTTGATTGAAAATGGAGCGAGCGTGGTTTTTGGAAGTCATCCGCACGTTTTGCAGCCAACTGAATGGTACAAAAATGGTTTGATTGTTTACAGTTTGGGCAATTTTATTTTTAACGGAATGGAAGATATGAAAGGTGCCACAGAAAGTGAAATTGTACGTTTAGGATTTTACGGCAAAAAAATTGCTTATGTAGAACAGTTTCCTTGTAAAATTGATTTTAAGACTGTTAAATTAGATGAATTTTGAAAATATGAAAAAATCTGTCATTCCGAACAAGCTTTTAGAATCTGTCGATAAAAAATGTCATTGTTTAGTGAATAATCAAGGAACAATGCAATGTATGTTCCCTACGAAAATGGAATTGCTCTTTTTATTTTTTTTCAGTGTTTTTACAGAAAAGTGGCGAAGTGAATGCGGAATCAGTTTTTTTTGTTAGTGTTCTCGCTGAAAGTGCATTTTTTTATGTATCAATATAATTTTCCACAAAATTAAAATTTTATTTACAAAATAATGTTTTTTTGCTAACTTATTCGTTATGAGTAGATGTTTTGCAATGTTAAAACCTGGCGTGGTAAATCGTCGTTTGGTTGGCGAGGTTATTGAACGCCTCGAAAAGAAAGGATTAAAAATTGTTGGTTTAAAAATGCTTGTTGTAAGCAAAGAAATCGCAGAAGAACATTATGCAGAGCACAAAGGTAAGCCGTTTTATACAGAATTAGTTGATTATATTACAAGCGGACCTGTTATTGCTTTAGTTTTGCAAGCAGATGATTGTGTTACTTTAGTTAGAAAACTTTGCGGTTCTACAAAGCCTTCTGAAGCTCAGCCTGGAACAATTCGTGGTGATTATTGTTCACATACAGCACACAATATTATTCACGCTTCTGACAGTGATGAAAGTGCAGAGAGAGAAATTGCTTTGTGGTTTAAGGAAAGCGAAATTGTTGATTGGAATGACAGTTGCCAACATTGGTACTAAATTTGATTTTTTCTGACAGATTTTTAACTTTTTGAATTAAGATGCAAGTTTTCCGCTTGCGTCTTTTTTTATGGCACACAGTTTTTAGAACTGTTATACTAAAAATATGAATGAACAAGAACAAATTCTGTTTATGCAGATTCGTCTTCTCAGAATGTCGGCAGAAAAATTTAATTTGTCACTAAAAGAAGTAGCTGAATTATTTGAAAAATTTGATGTTCTAAAATATATTCGCAATGGATTTGGAATTTTCCATGTGGAAGGTGATGAAGCAGTTTTTGAAGATGTTAAACACTACTTAAAGTCAAAAGGTGCTGCTGTATGAAAAAACTAGAAGAAGGCTTAATTTTGTATCACGGAAGTTATTGCATTGTGGAAAATCCGGATTTAAAAAAATGTGCATTGTATAAAGATTTTGGACAAGGTTTTTATCTTACAAGTTCAAAAAATCAAGCAAAGAATTTTGCAAAAATTTCAGCAATAAAAGCAAGGGCAAATGAACTAATATCAGAAAATGAAAAATTTGCTTACATTTCATCTTTTAAAGTACTAGATATTTCTGACTTAAAATTATTTGAATTTGAGTCTACTGATGAAAATTGGCTTCACTGCATTGTTGCTCATAGAAAAAAAAATGTTTTTCAAGAAATTCTTAAGCAAATGAAACCTTACGATGTTATTTCAGGAAAAATTGCAAATGACAATACAAACGCAACAATTATGGCGTATATGGGAAATGTTTTTGGTAAAATGGAAACCGAAAACGCTGCGAAAATGTGTATAAATCTTTTGCTCCCAGAACGTCTGCAAGATCAATTCTGTTTTAGAACTCAGAAAGCAATTTCAAAACTTAAATTCTTGAAAAGTGAAAAACTTGAAATGGAGTAGTTATGAAAAATGCGAAAATTTTATTTGCAATGGATTTAGCAAGTCTTATGACTGTAGAAGAGCTTGCCTCACAGACAAAAAAATCAGAGGAAGAAACTTTAATTTCCTTTATGAAATCAAAAACCGCAAAAATGCTTTATGACAATTCTTCAAAACTTTGGTGGGATTCGCCTGCTTCTGCCGTGGAAGAATATAAAAAAGAAATGTCTGTTATTGAAAATGAACGTTTACTAGGTTAAAATCGTAATATTATGGAAACAAATGTTGGAATTATTGGTGCTGGTGCTTGGGGAACTGCTTTAGGAACTGCACTTGCTCGCGGCGGAAATGCGGTTGAACTTTGGGCTTTGGAACAAGATGTTGTTGATTCGATTAACAATGAACACGAAAATAAGCGTTATTTGCCATCTTATAAGTTGGAAGAAAATCTTTGTGCAAGTTCTGATATTAAAAAAGTTGCTCGCGACAAGGATTTTTTGATTTTGGCAAGTCCTTCGCTTTATTTGTCTTCAACTGTAAAACAATTTATTGATGTTCCGAACATTCAAAATGGAAAAACAATTATTGGTGCTTTAACAAAAGGTTTTGTTCCGTCTGAAAATCAAGAAACTGAACTGCCACATTTTGTGCTTGAAACTATTGAAAATGCTCTTCCGTCTTGCTACAAAAATTCTACGGTTTATATTGCTGGGCCAAGTCACGCTGAAGAAGTTGCACTTGGAAAAATTACAGGTTTGGTTAGTGCAAGTAATCATCACAGAAATGCTGTTCGCGTGCGAGATTTGCTTCGAACAAACAAAATGCTTATGGCTTACGCTAGTTTTGATGTGATTGGCGTTCAAGTTTGTGCGGCGGTTAAAAATGTGATTGCGAATGTTTACGGAATGTTGGACGCTTTGTCTGAAACAAGCGACATTTTTGGCGACAACACTGAAAGTCTTTTAATGGCGGCTGGTCTTAACGAAATTCAAACGATTGGTTTTGCGATGGGCTCAAAAGAACCGCGAACTTTTACTTCGATTAGTGGCGTGGGCGATTTAGACGTTACTTGTAAGTCAAAATATGGAAGAAATCGTCGCTTTGGGCAAGATTTAATTAAAACTGATATGCTTAATCGCTTTAAAAATCTTGATGATTTGATTTCTAACGTTAAGATTGTTGGATATTTGCCAGAAGGTGCGATTGCTTGCAAGTACGTTCACAATATTGCTCGAATAAAAAATTTAAAGTTGCCGATTTGCGATGCACTTTTTAAAATCTTAAACAAGGAAATGACGCCTCAAGAATGTTTACAGTCGCTTATTAACCGCGACAATATGCGATAAGTTTTTAAATCCTAGCCCTAATTGTAAGTGTGAGCGAAGCGAGTTTTGTTTTGGGCTGACTGTTAGCACAAAAAGCCCATAAAACTGCAAAGATTAGCAGTCCGAAAAGAGCGACAAGAATGTCGCGTCTAACTGTCGAAGCAAATTCTTAGCGTTAAATTTTTACGCGAGGAACTTCGTTGTAATTTGCACGAAAGTAAAAATTTAAACATGCTTCAAAATAAAAAAAATAAAATAAAAAGTCGCCAGAATCTAAAAAAATTGCCGACTTTAAGTAGGAGAAATTAAATGTTAGAAAAAATTACCGGAACTTTTAGCAACATAATTCGTACAATCAGCGGAAATAATAAAATTTCTGAAAAAAATATTGAAGAAAGCGTTGAACAAATAAAAATGGCACTCCTCGAAGCCGACGTAAATATTCGTGTTGTGCAACGATTTGTAAACAGTACGATTGAAGAAGCGAAAGGTGAAAAGGTTTTAAAGTCGGTTAATCCAGGT
>CAZLXK010000235.1:0-4149 GCA_964563305.1 uncultured Treponema sp. | reverse complement strand
TTTTTACGGCGTAACTGTCGCTTTTTTGCCCGAGATGAGCGAATAGCGAAGTGCGGAAAGCGGGTTTCGTTTGGGGCAAAATCTTAGCATAAAAAAGCCCATAAAACTGCAATATGCGGTGGTTGATAAAGAGCGACAAGATTGTCGCGTTTGCCAGCCGAAGTAAAAAGATTTCTTAAGAATTTGCGAAGCAAATTCTTAAAGTTAAATTTTTGTATGGAAGCAAAAATTTAAACATGCTCCAAAAATCACAAAATAACAAAAAATTCTCAGCCTTGAGATAAATTTTAAGTCGTTTTATAATCAAAATGTTTTGAAAACCTTAAAACACAAAAAATTGAAATTTTATGAGCGAGGTTTAGAAAATGACAAAAAATTTGTATCAGCGAAAAAGCGGAATTCTTTTGCATATAACAAGTTTGCCTTCTAGCGAGGGAATTGGAACTTTAGGAAAAGAAGCGTATAAATTTTGCGACTGGCTTGAAAAAGCAAATCAAACTTTGTGGCAAGTTCTGCCTTTAGGTCCAACAGGTTATGGCGATTCACCTTATTCAAGTTTTTCAACTTTTGCAGGAAATCCTTTGCTGATTGATTTAGAATCTTTGACTTTAAAAAATTGGGCTAAAAAAGAAGATATTAAAAATCCTGAATACATTAAAACTTCTGGAAATGTTGATTACGGTTCAGTTGTTTATTGGAAAATGCCAGTTCTTTACAAATGTGCCGAATATTTTTTAGAAAATGCAAATGATGAAGATAAAAAGCTTTTTGAAAATTTTAAGAAAAAAAATAAAACTTGGCTTAAAGATTTTGCACTTTTTACGAGCATTAAAAAATTTTATGATGAAAAAGCGAGTAGCGAAAATGTTTTTGGAGAAGAAAGTCGCTGGAATAATTTTTGGCCAAAAGATTTAGCATCGCATAACGAAGAAAGTTTAAAACTTTGGTCAAAAAATCATAAAAAAGAACTTGAAGAAATTTGTGCAATTCAGTTTTTCTTTTTTACGCAATGGCAAGAATTAAAATCTTATGCGAACTCAAAAAATATTAAAATTATTGGCGACATTCCGATTTTTGTTGCAGCGGACAGTGCGGATTTGTGGGCAAATCAAAATCTTTTTCAAATTAACAAAAGAACTTTGCAGTTAAAAGCAGTTGCTGGAGTTCCGCCAGATTATTTTAGTGCAACTGGTCAACTTTGGGGAAATCCGCTTTACGATTGGAAGGCGATTAAAGAGCAAAATTATGATTGGTGGATTTTTAGAATTTCTCATATTTTAAAACTTGTTGATATTGTAAGAATTGATCATTTTCGTGGATTTGAATCTTATTGGAAAATTCCTTTTGGTGAAAAAACTGCGGTTAATGGAAAATGGTCAAAAGGCCCGGGAATTGAACTTTTTGATGAAATAAAATCTAAAGTTAAAAATGCTGAAATTATTGCAGAAGATTTGGGCGTTATTACAAAAAAAGTTGAAACTTTGCGCGACAAGGCTGGATTTCCTGGAATGAAGATTTTGCAATTTGCCTTTGATGATAATGTTTGGTCTAAAGAAAGTGAAAAAAATCCTTATCTTCCTAAAAATTATAAAACTGAAAATTGCGTTGTTTACACTGGAACTCACGATAATGACACAACTTTAGGATTATTAAATTCCGCGAGTAAACAATTTAAATCGAACGTAAAAAAATATTTTGAACTTAAAGCGACTTCTTCAAATCAAGAAATTTTAGATGCGATGATAAAAGCAGCGTTTTCTTGTAAAGCAAAATATTGTATTCTTCCTTTGCAAGATGTTTTTGCGATTGGAAGTGAAGGGCGAATGAATGTTCCGTCTCAAACTGGAGCAAATTGGGCTTGGCGAATGTCAAAAAATCTTTTTGATGATAATGCTGATGATGTGGCACTTAAATTGAAAAATCTTTCAGTTGAAAATAATCGGAATTAAAATGAAACTTAAAAATAATTTGTTTTCTAAAAAAAACTCGGCACTTAATGCAGAGAAGTCAGCGGTTTGCGACGAAAAGCCAGCGGTTTTCGAAGATGAGCCGACGCTTAACGAAGCGAAGTCGGCAGTTAACGAAGAAAATTCTAAACTTAACGCGGAAACATCACTTAACGCAGAAAAGCCGACACTTAACGAAGCGAAGTCGTCGCTTAACGAAGCGAAGTCGTCGCTTAACGAAGAAAAGTCCGCAGAAAAAACAGAAAATTTTTCTACGCAAAGTGAAATTTCTCTGTCGTCGCAAGAAAAATCCGCAAGTAAATCAGAAAATCCGCCGTCACAAGAAAAATCAGTAAAAAAATCAAAAGCAAAAGCTTTTTTACGAGATTTATTCGATTTATATTTTACATTTTTTAAAATCGGCTTAGTAACTTTTGGTGGCGGACTTTCAATGCTTCCAATTTTAGAGCGAACTTTGGTTGACAAAAAAAAATGGGCAACTGACGAAGAACTTCTTGATTATTACGCAATCGCTCAAGCAACGCCTGGAATTATTGCCGTAAATGTTTCAACTTTTGTAGGATTTAAAAAACGCGGAATTATTGGAGGCGTTTTTTCAACTTTAGGAATGATTTCGCCTTCAATAATCATCATCACATTTATTGCGGAATTTATTTCAAATTTTGAAGATATTGTTTGGGTTCAAAAAGCGTTAAAAGGAATTAATGTTGCAGTTGCTGGACTTTTGACTTATTCAGTTTTTAATTTAACTAAAAAAAGCTTAAAACGCTGGTGGAACATATTTTTTTACTTGGGAAGTTTTGTGAGCATTTATTTTTTTAAGGTAAATTCAGTTTTTGTAATTTTAGCGAGCGTTTTGATTGGTTTAGTTTTATATTTCTTTGGACAAAAAAAATCAAAAAGTAAATGATGCGTTTAATGTTGCATTTTTTGATGTTTTTATAAACTAAAATTTTTTAGGACAAAATATGACTTTATTGCATTTGTTTTTTATATTTTTTTACATTGGACTTTTTGCGATTGGCGGAGGATTAGTTGCGGCAACTTTTATGCAACAAACGCTTGTTGAAAAATACGGACTTATTACGCAAGAAAAATTTTACGCAATGCTTGCAATTTCAGAAAGTACGCCAGGTCCAATCGGAATAAATTTAGCAACTTATATTGGCGACGAAATGTTTGGGCCTTTAGGTGCAATTATCACAACTATTGGCGAAGTTTTGCCTTCAATAATTGTGATTATGATAATTGCTAAGTTTTTTATGAAATTTCAAGAGAAAAAAAGTGTTCAAACTGTTTTGAGCGTAATGCGTCCTGCAACTAGCGGAATGGTTTTAGTTGCTTTAGTGAATGTAATTTTGATTTCTTTAGTTAATATTTCAAAGTTCAATTTTAGTTTTGACGGAATAAAACAGATTTTTAATTGGCCAGAAATGTTTTTCTTTGTTGTAAGTTTGGTGATTATGTTTAGAACTAAACTTCATCCAGTTTTTTTGATTTTACTTGGCGCAATTTTTGGTGTTTTATTTTTGTAGAATCTGTGTTAAAATAAGAAAACTATGAGTACACACATTAACGCACCAGAAGGTGCCATTGCAGAATCGGTTCTTCTTCCAGGAGATCCTCTTCGTGCAAAATTTATCGCAGAGACATTTCTTGAAAATCCAGTTTGCTACAATGAAGTGCGTGGTATGTATGGATTTACTGGAACTTACAAAGGCAAAAAAGTTTCAGTACAAGGAACAGGGATGGGACAACCTTCGTTGTCAATTTATGTAAATGAACTTTTCCAGTTTTATGGAGTTCAAAAAGCAATTCGAGTTGGAACTTGTGGAGCAATTAACAAAGATCTTGCTTTAAGAGATGTTGTTCTTGCACAAGGAGCATGTTCTGATTCAGGCCTAAACACAATGCGTTTTAACGGTTTACATTTTGCCCCAATTGCTGATTTTGATTTGCTTAACACTGCGTACAACAAAGCAAAAGATTTAAACCTTAAAACAAAGGTGGGACTTGCTGTTTCAAGTGATATGTTCTACGACCCAAAATCAAACTGGAAACTTTGGGCAGAATACGGAGCACTTGGCGTTGAAATGGAAGCCGCTGAACTTTACACTTTAGCTGCAAAATTCAACAGAAAAGCTCTTGCGATTCTTACCGTAAGCGATCACATTCTTCTTGG
>CAZLXK010000234.1:0-4176 GCA_964563305.1 uncultured Treponema sp. | reverse complement strand
ATCAAACCTGTCATTGTCATCATATTAAGTGTAATTCCAACCATATTCATTGCGAGCAAAGTAATAACTAAAGAAAGCGGAATTGAAATTGCAATAATGATTGTGGTTTTAAATGAACATAAGAAAATGAACAAAATAATTACTGCAAGTAAAAGACCTTGCCAAGCAGAATCTAAAAGAGTTTGAATTGTGTCGCGGATTGATTCTGTGTCGTCGCGGATTATTTCAAGACTAACATCATCTGGCAAAGTTTCGTTAAGTTCGTCGATTTTTTTATAAACTTCGTTCGCAACATTTACGCTGTTTTCGCCAGATTGCTTGGTTATGCTAATATAAACGCCCGGCTCGCCATTTATGTAAACTACGCTACTTGCATCTTCGTATCCCATAAAGGCACGACCAATATCGCTGAGTTTTACATCATATTCTGAAGTGCTTTTTACAACAGTGTTGTTGATTTCTTCAATACTTGAATATTCGCCAACAGTTCTAATGTTATAATCAAGCGAACCTTCTGTAATTGTTCCGCCACCAAGTTCAATATTTTGTGTAGAAAGCGTGCTTGCAACGCCAGTTAATGTTAATCCGTAGGCTTGAAGTCGGTTTTGTTCAAGTTCAACTCTAACAATTTGTGTTCGACCGCCCATTGAAGTTGCTTCACCTACACCATTTGCTTGTGCAAGAACATCAACAATATCATCATCTGCAATTTGTTTTAATTCATCAGCAGAACGATTTCCTCTTACAGCAATGCGCATAATTGGCATAGAACTTGCGTCCATTTTAAAGATCGTAGGAGTTACATCATCTGGCAAACTCCGCGTTATTCGATCCAGTTTATCGCGCACATCGTTTGTGGCAACATCGAGATTTGTTCCGTAATTAAATTCAAGCGAAACTATAGAACGACCTTCGCTAGAAGTTGATGTAATGTTTTTTAAGTTGCTCAAACTAATTAAAGCGTCTTCTATTAAAGTTGTAACAGATTTTTCTACGGATTCAGGACCTGCATTTTCGTAAGTCGCTGTTACCATAAGATAAGGCATATCAATATCTGGCATAAGAGAAATTGATGTGTTGCTTAACGTAAATAAGCCCATAACGCCCAAAAGGACAAATATCATGAGCATTAAAATTGGATGTTGAAGTGTTTTTTCACTAATCATATTACTTTCCTAAAATTTATTTTTTAGATTAAACAATAGTTTCTTTGCTAAGTGTTAGCAGATATTTCGCCACTGGCTCAATATGACTATTAACCGATTCTTCGCTCTGCCTGTTGGCACATTATTTTAGTGTTAGTTTGTTTGAGAAACGGAATCACTTGAATCAGAAATATCACGAACACCTACGCCGTCAGAAAGAGAACGCATTCCTTCAATAACAACTTTATCGCCTTCGTTAATTCCGTCTAAAATTTGAATAACTGAATCAACAGAATTTCCTGTTTTAACCACACGCAAAACTGCTTTAGAATCTTGAATAATGTAAACGCAAGTGTCGCCATTTTTATCAATAATTGCAGATGAAGGAATTGTAATTGCTCCAGAATAATCTTGCGTGTAAAGCTTTACTTTTGCGAACATTCCAGCATTTATTCGAGGATCATTTTTGTCAAAGTTCAAAATAACTTCTTTAGTTCGGCTGGTTGCGTCAACAACTGGACTTACTTGAACTACAGTTGCAATAAAAATATCATTTGGATACGCTTCTAAAACAACTTCTGCTTTAAGACCTGGCTTTAGGCTTGCAACATAACGTTCTGGAACGCTTGCTGTAAGTTGCAAATTTTCTACGTCGCCAATAATTGTAATTGCTGTAGAAACGCTCACTTTTTCGCCTTGCTTTGAAGGAGTTTTTGTGATTGTGCCAGAAATTGGTGCGTAAACAGGCGAATGTGCGTATTGAATTCCAGGTTCGCTCGGATCAATTTCTGCAATAAGTTGACCATTTGTAACATGAGAACCCAAATTTACGTAAGTTCTAAAAACCATTCCGCCAATGTTCGGATAAACTTCAATAGAACTTTGAGGCTCAATTTCGCCGTTTGTGTTAACATAATCGTGAAGAGTTTGAATTTGTGCTTCCATAGTTCTAACAGAAACAAGACTTACATTTTCATTTTGATTTGCGCCAGAAAAATTTGAGTTTCTAGGAAGAAACTTTACAAGTAAAAATGTTACTATTAAAACAACAACACAAACAACAATGATAATCATTGGGATTTTTTTAGTTTTCATATATTTCTCCAAATAAAAAACTTGCTTTTTGATTTACTGATTGCCGGGTCAAGCCCGACAATGACATATTTTTGAATTAACTGATTCTTAGGCTAAAGTCATTTCAACTTGCTCAATGACCGCTTGTATTGACGAACGTTATTTACCTAAAGTTCCAAAAGGAATTCCTAAAGTATTTTCAAGTTCAAAAATTGTGCTAATTAAAGTGTATTCTTCTGACATTAAATTTAATCTTGCAGAAAGCAAATTGTCAGAAGCAGATTGCAAACTTAGCAAATCTTTTGTACCAAAATTGTACGCTTCTTGAGTCATTTCAAAAGTTTGCTGAGCCAAGTTTATGCTTTCTACGCGAAGACTTATGCTGTCTTGCGATTGTTTGATTTTATTTAAATAATTTTGAACAGAAACATCTAAAGAAGTTTTTGCATTTTCAAGTTCAAGTTCTAAAGTTTCCAAATTATCTTTTTGAGTTGCGATGCTTTGTGAACCTTGCGACCAAGGCAAATATCCGTCTAATGGAATAGAAACGCCCAAAGAATAAGAACTTGCTCCAGAAAGATTTTGCGTGTCAGAAAGAAGTCCTGAATAATTGTAAGCGTAACTTGCACTTATGCTCGGCCCCCAAGCAGAAAATCTTGTTGCCAAAAGTGAATTTTTTGCAACTTCAATTTGTTTTTCCAAAGAACTTATTGAATAAGGATTAGTTTCAATTCCATCTACAGAAATTGCTTTTATTTTGCGGATTTCAGAAAAATCATCTGTAAAATTTAATTGTTTATCTTGTGAAATTCCCAAAGTTTGCTTAAAACTTGCTAAATCATTTTCTAAAGTGACTTTTGAACTTTCTAAAGTTAAACCTGCGTTTTGATAAGTAACTTGTGCAGACAAAACATCAAGTCGGCTTAAAGTTCCTCTATTATAACGTGCCAAATTTGATTCATATTGCTGGCGAGCACTTTCATAATTTTGCTCTTGAAGTTTTACACTTTCGATTTCGTACAAAATTGAATAATATGCTTTGCGAACGTTTAGTTCAATTGTGTTTTTTGCGTTTTCATAAGTCATTAAAGATTGTTCATAATTTAATGCTGCGGATTTTATATTTGTAAAAATTGATGGCGACAAAGCAAAACTTACGGTTCCGCCAACAGAAAGGCGCGAAGTGTCGTTTGAAGTTGAAGGATCTGTTGTAGGTCCTGCCATACTTGCACTTGCTGACAAACTTGGACTTACGCTGTTCCAAGAATAATTTTTTGCTCTTTGTGCGGCTCTAACTGAAACTTGACTTTCTTTTAAACTGATATTGCCGTTAATTGCGAATTGAATTGCATCTTCGAGAGAAAGATCAAGATTATTATTTTGACTTTCTGAATCTGATTCTGAATTTACACTAGAATTTTCAATTTCTTGCTGATTTTGTAAATTCTGCGAAAAAACGGGGAAAAGTGCAATTATTCCTAGAAAAAGAAAAATTTGCAGCGACTTAAAAAATTTCATAATTTTCTCCAAATGATTAAAGATGTAACTGTTTCAAAAGCCAAGTTGAGCAACAAATTGCCATCTTTAGATTAACTTGTCATTCCGAACTAGATTCTAAATCTGCTGACAGTTAATTTGCTAAATGACAGTTGAGTTATTTAACAGATCCTGATGATTCGAGAACCCGCTAGAAACTTTGTTGCAATTTCACCAACCTCGAGTTCAGGATGACGACGCTGTTATTTAACTGACGGTGAAACACGTGTTTTTATTTTACATCTTTTTGACATTTTCTTGAATATGCTTTTTAAACCGCATTTAGTTAAATTTATTACAAAAAAAATTTTGTTTTATCGCAAAATAAGATTTTACTTATTATTGCTGACATTTATGCACTTAACGAAAAAAAACTGCCCTTACGTTATAAAACCTAAGGGCAGATAATGTTTTTGTACTA
>CAZLXK010000233.1:0-4203 GCA_964563305.1 uncultured Treponema sp. | reverse complement strand
TTATTTGCTAGAAATAAAAAAAATCTCTGAGCAAATTAAAAATTTTTTGCCAAAAGATACAATTTATATTCGTTTTGATTTGCCTGTTGATTTTGAAACTTTGGAAAATCGAGATTTTTTCACAAAAGAACTTTTAAATTTTGCAAAGAAAAATTCCTTTGCTTTAAAAAAATCGAAAGTTTCAATTCAACCTCCAGACACAACAATTTTAAATTTGTGCCAAAGCGAAGATGAAATTTTAGCAAATATGAAAAGTAAATGGCGTTATAATATTCGGCTTGCTAAGAAAAAAAATGTTGAAATTATAAGGCTTGACTACTCTAGCCCGAATTTTGAAAATTATTTTGATGAATTTTATAAACTTTTTAAAACCACAAGTGAACGCGACAAAGTTTCTTTTCATGACAAGTCATATTATTTAGATTTATTTAAGAAGAATAAAATTGCTCAAGAAAAATCAAAAGAAAATCCCAAAATTTATCTTTATCTTGCAAAACATGAAAATGATTATCTTGCGGGAATTATTACTTTGTTTTGTGGAGCAGAAGCGGTTTATCTTTATGGAGCAAGTGGAAATCTAAAAAGAAATCTTATGCCTTCTTATCTTTTGCAATGGACAGCAATTCAAGACGCAAAAAAATTTGACTGTCCTGTTTATGATTTTTACGGAATGCCTCCAAACGATGATAAATCACATCCGATGCATGGACTTTATCTTTTTAAAACTGGATTTGGTGGAAAAATTATTCACCGACCTGGAAGTTTTGATGTTGTTCTAAAAAAATCTCTTTATAAAATTTATTCATTTGCTGAAAATCTTAGAGCATTTTATTTTAAAATCTTACGAAAAAAGATTTAAAACTTTATTAAGAAAAATTCTGAGTTTTTGCATTAAAAAAATCAATCTGTCTATTATTTTAGGCAAGTTAAAGTAATTTGTTAATTTTTTTTTTTTGTTGACTTTATGAAAAATGTATTAGCATAATTATTATAGTGAAATTTTTTGAGATATTTTTTGAAAGTTATTTCTAAAAATCAAAAATATGAATTTAAGTTCAAGGCAATTTTTGAAGTTCATAAATTATGAAAAAAGTTATTTTTTTGATTTTAATCTTAATTTCTCTTTCGACAAGTTGTGTATTCGGATATCCAGACAATTCAAATAAAAATTCTAATTCTACCCCAACAACTTTTGCACTTGTTATTACAAATAAATGTGATTGGGACGTTTCTATACAATTTCTTCCAGTTAATAATAATTCAAACACTTATTATCCTTTTCGCTTACTCAAAAAAGGTCAAACTTGGTGGTTCAAGCCAGATATAATAAAACAAAATGAAACTTATAATATCTATATAAAGCCTGATCCTGAAAATGCTTCTAATAAATTAAAATATTGTTCGCTTGGAACTTATTCTTTTTCTGAAAAGACTGTAAAGCAATTATATTATGACACTAAAAAAAAGAATTATTATTTTAAGTAGATAAAATTTTCTTTGCAAATTTTCAAATTTCATAAATGCTTGATAACAGACAAAAAATAAAATATATTTTGCTAAGAAAACTAAAAGTTTTTTTTAAGGGAAAAATGAAAATCTTACATATTATTTCTGATACAGTTTTAGGTGGTGCACAAAAAGTTTTAATCGATTTAGCAAATTCAGCGTCTCTTGATAAAAACGAAGTTGCAGTTGCGGCAATGCAAGGCGGATATTTATGGAAACAACTAAATCCAAATGTTAAACAGTTTCCGCTAAAAAATATGCTAAAAAAAATAAACTTAAAAGATTTTTTAGTTTTAGGCGAACTTAAGAAAATTAGAAAAGAATTTAAGCCTGACATTATTCACCTTCACACAACAAAGCCTGGAGTTTTAGGTCGGATCGCTTTCAAAAAAGATAAAAATCATATTGTTTACACGGTTCACGGATTTGATGTTGTGCGAACTGAACACAGAAAATTTTTGCCAGTCGAAAAGTTTTTTCAAAAATATACAGGCGCAACAGTTCCAGTTTCAAAATATGATGAAAAAAATCTGATTAAAGAGAAAATCACAAAAAATATTCATACAATTTACAACGGAATTGATGAAAGTCTTATAAAAAAGGCAAAAAAATTTCCTACACAAATAAAAGAATCAAAAGTTATCTTGACAATAGCAAGAATTTCCCCGCAAAAAAAATTCGATATGTTTCTTGAAGTCGCAAAAGAATTTCAGTCAAAAGACACAGCATTTGTTTGGATTGGCGGTTCTACAGAAAAAACTATTGAAGAAATAAAGCAAGAATATAAAGTTCCAAAAAATGTTTATCTTTTAGGCGATGTTCCTTCGGCGAGCGATTATATAAATCTCTGTGACATTTTTGTGCTTTTCAGCAATTTTGAAGGATTACCAATGTCAATTATCGAAGCAATGAGCCAGAAAAAAGCAGTTGTCGCTTCTGATGTAGGCGGGATTTGTGAACTTGTAGATTCTTCAAACGGAGCGTTAATTCATTCAAATGAACAAGCTGTTAAAGAAATCGAAAATTTACTTTCAGACAAAAATCTTCTTGATCAAAAAAATGTCGCTTCTTACGAAAAATACTTAAAAAATTTCACACTAAGCGAAATGTGGCAAAATTACAAAAAACTTTATAAAGAACTCCTTTCAAAAAATCACTGACAAATCAAAAAAAATAAAATATACTAAAAATCAGTTTATAAAAGTAAGGAAAAAATATGACCATTGCGTTATTTTCTGACAGTTATTTGCCTACAAAAAGTGGAATTGTAACAGTTGTTATTCAACTTAGAGAACAACTTATAAAAATGGGACACAGAGTTCTTTTAATTTGCCCAGAAACAACAAGTGAATTTGCAACAGATGATCCTGATTTTTACAGAGTTAAAAGCGTTCCTGATACGATTTTTGGAACAGATCAATACGGAACTATTCCGAACAAAAAAGATATTTGTAATTTTATCAAAAAAAATAATGTTGATATTCTTCACTGCCACACAGAATTTTCTATTGCAAAAGCTTGCCTTTACGCTGCAAAAAAACTAAAAATTCCTGCAATTTGCACAACTCACACAATGTGGATTGATTTCTATAAATATTATCGTTTTACAAAAATGCTTCCCGGAAAAGCCGTAGAAAAATATATGAATAATTTGTACAAAAAATTTGATGCACTTATAAATGTTTCTAAAAAAGCAAGAAATTATTATAAAAAGCCAAAAATGATTCCAAAAATGCCTTCAGTTATAATTCCAAATTCTATTGATACAAAAAAATTTGAAGGAAATCATCTTTCGGAACAAGAGAAACATGAACTTCGCACAAAATATAATGTTCAAGATGATGAGGTTTTATTTTTATTTTTAGGACGAATTGCAGAAGAAAAACGAGTTTCTGAACTTTCTGAACAATGCGTAAAGTTGGTTGAAAATAATCCTAAAACAAAAGTTATGTTTGTGGGCAAAGGTCCAGCATATGAAGATTTAACTAAAAAACTTGAAAATCAAATTCAATCTAAAAAAATAATTTTTACAGGTTATATTGATTGGACTCAAACTCACAAATTTTATGAAGCTGCTGATGTTTTTATTACAGCAAGTCTTTCTGAAATGCATTCTATGACAATTCTTGAAGCTCAACTTTGCTCTCTTCCGATTGTTGCTAGAAATGATGAAAGTTATGCTGATTGCGTAATTCCAAACGTAAACGGTTATCTTGCTGACTCTGATGATGAACTTTATGAGGATATGGTTGAAATGGCAAATGATGAACAAAAACGAAAACTTTACGCAAAAAATGCATTTGAGCAAACAAAAAATTTTTCGCTTGAAGAGAATGTAAAAAAAACAGTTTTTGTTTATGAAGAAGTTATAAAAGCGTATCCAAAAAAAATTGACGAAAATGATGTCGCAAAACGAATGGAAAAAATATAAAAAGCAATTTCAAGACTCAAAAAATATCAATCTAATAATGACAAGTTAATCGCTTTTAAAATGTTCTATAGATTATCACTAAATAAAATGTTAAAATAATCCCTATGAAAATAAAAAAAATATTTGTTACAATACTTTTAAGTTTATTTTTTTCAACTTCAATCTTTGCACAAATTACAGTCGACCCAAATCACGAATTTTATGAATATGCACAAAACTGGTACTTGATGGGATTTGTAGAAAATCTTCCGCCATTAAGACCTTAT
>CAZLXK010000232.1:0-4231 GCA_964563305.1 uncultured Treponema sp. | reverse complement strand
AGATAACCACTCATTTGTTTTATCTATGACCACTTTATTGCTTGTTAGGGATAAAAATTGATTCAGCTTCTTGAACAAGGTTACGCTGTAAAACTTATGGATTTAGGTGTTCTTAAAATAAAGCATAAAGGAAAGTTGCAAAAAGCTTCGGATGCTGAAAATTCTTCAAACTTTACGATTGGATTTACTCCGTCAGAAATCACTTTAAATTCTGTAAAAGAACTTACTGTTGATTCTGTTTTGCAAACAGACAATTCTCCTACGATTGAAAAAATTACAGATGTTTTTAGAAATGAAACTGACGGTTTTATAACTGCAAACCAAGTTGTAAAACTTTCTGGAACAAAACTAAAAATTGGAAACAAAAGCGGAAAAATTTATTTTGTTCCGCAAATTGAAGTGAGTGATGAATTTCAAAATTCTGAAAAATCCGCATGGATTGAAGTTCCTTATTCAAAGATTTTTAGAGATATGCCAAGTGAACTAATTTTCTTTGCACCAGAAAATCTTACTTCGGAAACAAAATATAAAATCAGAATTGAAACGTCTTATTTGAGCAGCACTAATTCAAGAGCAAACGCACTTACTTGCGAAAGTGAAGTTGTTTCAGTTGCGTAAGTTTTTCAAATAAGCTTTTTCTTGCGGAAAAATGATTTCTAAAATCCGCAAGAAGCTCGCTCCTAACTCCTAACTTGTCATTTTGAGGACTTTAGGACGAAGAATCTATCGTCAGTTTTTACAAAAAACTTCTCGTCATAGACAAGAGGTCTACAAAACTTGAGAAATATTGTTTTTCGTGGTAAATTTTAATAAATGAAAAAAATTGTTTGGAAACTTTTTATCTTTAGTTTTACTTTGTTTTTTTTAGTTTCGTGCAAAAAAGACAAGTTTTATTGGACACAAGTTTCTAATTCAGATATAGAATTTTATGATAAAAATATTTCTCGTGTTATAGAAGAAACTACTGGCGAGCAGTTTTTGCAGTATTCACTTTTTGATGCGAACATTGCTAAATATCCAGAAACTGTAAATAATGTTTATGCAAAAACTTTAGGTTACAATAATTGCGGTTTTGAAGGAAAGTTAAAGTATCAAAGTGGAGCAATAAAATATTTTGGTTTTATTTTTAATTTGAATACAGACACAAATTGCTTTTACTTTTTGCGTTTTACTAAAAATGGAACTTTATGTGTTTCTTATTACGGCGGAAGTTCAAAAAATATTACTGATCTTGCAGAAATTTCTAATTCACAAAATTCTTGGATTCAAGATAGCGTAAATCTTGTAAAAGTTCAAACCTTAGAAACTGGCGAAATTGAAATTTATCTAAACAATACTTTATGTTATACAATTCATTCTCCAATTTTAACTTATGGAGCGATTGGCATTTTTGAAATGCTTGATGAAACTGATTTAACAAATTATTCCGCAAGTTCTCCAATGATTAGTCTTTATCAAATAAATTCACTTCAAAAACTTTCTGAATAGGCTCAACATCCTGTAGATTAAGAGAATTTTCTTTTTGCGAAAAGACTCAAACTCTTTGCATTTTAAAACATATTTTTATTTGTGGTGCATTTTAATTCATTTTATAATTTCTACAAGTTTAGTTTTTCTTAAAAAATCGTTAAAAATTTAAAGGAAATAAAAATGGATGTTGATGATTTTATAAAACTTATTCTTAAAGCGGTTTGTCTTGCTTTAGGAGTTGCTGTTATTGTTATTTCTGCAATGGGCAAAGGTTCTCAAAAAACTGTAAATATGTTGCTTAGCATTGCAGTTGCTTGTGGCGGACTTGCATTGCTTCTTGACTGATTTTTTATGATTCTCGTTATTGCGAGACACGAAGTAACGAAGCAATCTATTTGCAGTTTACTTAGAAAACCGCTAGTTACTTCGTCATATTGAGCAACCACGAAATATCTATTTCAGTTGAATTTGCGTTTTAACGCTAAGCGCAAGTAGATTCTTCGGCTAAAGTTTTAATATGACGAAATTAGCGGTGTTTTCACGTAATTAGACCTTGCTCAGTGACCAAGTCTCAACCACCGTAAATTTTTAAATTTCAGTAAATGTTAGTTTTGAAAGTTTTGTGTTGTTGCCAGAAGATGCGGCACTAAGTTCGTAAGTTCCGGTACTTAAAGTTAAGGTTTTGTTTGAAATGTCAATGCTGCCAGTTTTGGTTGTTGGCAAAGAATCAAGCGAAACCTTTTCGCCGTCAAGTGTCGCTTCTCCGTCAGCAGAAGAAATCGAAATTCCATACAAAGAACTTTGTCCATTTGCTAAAATTTCTGTAACGCAAAGATTCATTTCTTTTTCAAGTTTAAATTTTACAGTTCCTTGCTGTTCACCGCCAGAAAGTTTTAGAACAACATAATCTTGATCAATTCTTGAAGAAACCGCAATATTGTTTACAACTTGAACATCAGTGTTTGCCTTCTGAACCAAAAATCCGCCAGAAACATTCATTTCATAATCGCCCGCAACAATTCCTTCAAGATTTACAAACTTAGGGCAACCTTCGCTTTTAGAACAAATTGCGGCTTCTTCTTTTGAAGAATATTTTGTTTGACAATTTAAGCAAACCGCATATTTTGGACAATCTTCTTTAAGTGCGCAATTTTCACTTTCTTCTTGAGTTTCGTAAGAAGTTCCGCAGTTTAAACAAAAATATGATTCGCCACTATCAATTAAAGCCTGAACGCTTCCGGTTTTATGTTCAACTTCTTCAACAAAAACTGAATAAGTTGAAATAGCTTTACCGTTCGCCCAAAATCCTAAATAATAAGTTGCAGTATTTTCAAGAATGTCAAAACAAAACGAAGGATTTTCTGCACTAAGCGTTAAATGTTTTTGAAAAGTTCCGTTTGCTGCAAAAATCACAATTTCTGGAAAAGCGTCATTTTCGCCAACTTCAACTGTAGCACAAAGTTCTTTTTGACTTTTTACTTGAACCTTAAAAAATTTCATTTCGCCGTTAGAAAGCGACGCTGTTTGTGAATCATAATTTACTGGAATTGTGTAAAAACTTGCACTTGCAACAGAATCTTCAAGAATTTCAACTTCTTTAGAATTTGAACCTTTAGAAATTACATTTTCGCTAGAATCCAAAAGTTGAATTTCAAGCATTCCTTCAGCGTAAGTTCCGCACGGAATTCCTGAAAATGTAAAAGTGTAATTGTAGCCAGCAAGATTTATTTCTGATGATTCTTTGCTAACCGCCGTTTTTTCTGCCTCAGACAAATCTACATCTTCAAGATATTCAAATCCGCTTCCTGAATTGTAAGCAAATCTTATGCTTTGCGTTTGAGGAGCAACCGCTCTTGATGCAAGATTTGAATTTTGAGATAAAGACGAACCTTTAAGTAAATTGTAATTTGGAATGAACATTGAAACTTGAGCCGAACCAAGAGATGAATTTTTAGATTCGCCTTGAAAAGAAGAATTGCCAGTTTTGCCAGAAGCAGAATTTGGTTTTTCTGACAAAAAATTTGAACAACTTGCAAAAATTGCAATAAACGCAAAAGAACTAAAACCTAGAACTTTTTTTAAATTTGATTTTTTCATTTTTCCTCCGTAAAAAAATCGTTTTAACCAAAATTAAAATTTGGTCTTACTATTTATCTACGCGTAAAATGAAAAAAACACAAAAAACTCTGAAAAAAAATTTAATTTGCTTGATCTTTTAAGAAACCGCCGAAATTTTTTAAATAATCAATAAACGAAGCATAAGACAAAATTACACAAACTGCAAAAAATCCCCAGCAAACATATTTTAAAATATCTAAAGTTCCGCTAGAAAAATTCCAAAGTTCAGCAAGTCCAGTTCGTTTTAAGCCTTCAACAATCAAAACTACAAAACAAGACGCAACATAAAAAACAGTTTTTAGCTTTCCGCCTTTTCTTGCCGCAATCGCAACTCCAGATTTTGCCGCAACCATTCTTAAAAAATTCTGGCTAAATTCTCTGTACAAAATCAAAACGTAAAAAATAATCGGCATATATCCGCCAAAACAAAACGCTGCAAACATAGAAAGATGCAAAAAAACGTCAGCAAAAGGATCAAACATTTTACCAAAATCGCTAACTTCTTTATTTTTTCGAGCAAAATGTCCGTCTAAATAATCAGTAAATTCAGCAAAAGCTAAAACTGGAATGGCTAAACAAATTGACAGACTTGAAAGCCACGAGCCATCTTGTGCCTTAAACCAAATTGGCAAATAATATATAA
>CAZLXK010000231.1:0-4279 GCA_964563305.1 uncultured Treponema sp. | reverse complement strand
TTAAAAGCAACTTTTGGTAATTATTGCAAAAACGACGTTGTTTATAATCCGACTTCTGATGATATAAAATTTGACGGTCAAGTTTTAATTGCTTCTGGTTGGAAGCCTGGCTTTTCTACAGACACAGACGCAGTTTATCTTAGCGAAAAATTTTCCGCTGACACAATCGTAAATCTTTCAAATATTGAAAAAGTTTACACAGATGATCCTAAAAAAAATCCAAATGCAAAACCTATTGATACAATTTCTTGGGCAGATTTTAGAAAAATTGTTGGTGATGAATGGACTCCGGGAAAAAATTGTCCTTTTGATCCAATCGCATCTAAAAAAGCTCAAGAACTTGGCTTAAAAGTGATTTGTGCAAGTGGAAAAAATATTCAAAATATTCGTTCAATTCTTGATGACAAAAATGATTACATTGGAAGCACAATAAAGGATTAAATCTTGAATAAAAAAGCTTTAAATTTAATTCTATTTACTTGCACTTTGTTATTTGCGGGAATTTTTCTTTCTTGCGTTTCAAGTCCAAATCAAGTAGTTCAAAGCAAAACTGAAATTTCTCGCAACTTAACAGACAAAGCAACAAAAAATTCTAAACAATTATATAATTTTTTTATGTCAAACAATCCAAACGCCAACAAAAAATTGGTGAAAAAACTTGCAAAACTTTATATTTCAGAATGTGCAACGGAAAACATTAACAGCGACTGTGCCTTTGTTCAAATGTGCCACGAAACTGGTTTTCTAAAGTTTGGAAATTTAGTTACACCAGAAATGCATAATTATTGCGGTTTAGGTTCAATCAACAAAGAAAATCCGGGACTTTCTTTTGCAAATGAAAAACTTGGCGTTAGAGCTCACGTTCAACATTTACATGCTTACGCAACTACAGAAAATATTAAACTTGTAAATAAATGTATTGATCCTCGCTACAAATATGTTTTGCCTCGCGGAAAATCTCCAGATATTTTTGGACTTTCAAAAACTTGGGCTGCTGATGAAAATTACGGCAACAAACTAAACAATTTGCTTACAAGACTTGAAAATTATTAATTAAATCAAAAGGCGACATTGCAAAGTTGCACTTAACTTTTTGTGAAGAAAAACTATGAGCCAAACTTGCAGTTATTGTCGCTTGAATGCAATCATAATTTTGAGATAACAAAGCACCAATCATTCCGCTTAAAACATCTCCGCTACCAGCCTTTGCCAAAGCGACGCTTCCATAAGGATTTAAATAAGTTTTTACTTTGCCACAAAAATTTTCTGCAATTAAAACAGACGAACCTTTTAACAACAAAACTGCGTCTTTATATTTTTCACAAAACTTTTTTACAAGTTCCAAAGAATTTTCAAGAACATCTTTTACAGAAAAATCACCAAATCCACAATTTCTTAAAAGAACAGAGAATTCTTTTGGATGTGGCGTAAGAACTACATATTTTTTTTGCTGAAGAAATGAATCAATTTTAGAAGAATAAAAACTGTCCGCATCTAAAACGCAAGGAACATTTTTGTTTTTTAAGAGCCAATCAAAATATTTTTCACAAGCGTTTTCTTCTCGACCTAATCCAGTTCCAAGAACAACAGAATTTGTATTTTCAGGAAATTCTTTTGTGCACATAAGTTCATAAGGATTGTTGATTTCTTCGCCAGATTTTGAAACTAAACTTACAAGTCCGCATCCAAATTTTAAAGCCGCCGTTCCAGCAATTACAGCCGCACCTTTTTTTTCTCCAAGCGAAATTGCCAAATGACCAAAATTTCCTTTGTTTACATTTTGTTTTTTCCTAAAAGGAAGTTTCATATCTGATTTTTCGAGCAAGTAAGAATCTGCAAAAGACAAATTTTCAAAATTCTTTTGATTTATTCCCAAATCCGCAAGAATAATTTTTCCAGCACAATCTTTTGCATTACTTGTAAAAAGACAATATTTAAACGCTCCCATTGTAACTGTTAAATCTGCATTAAATACAATTCCGTTTACATTTCCAAACTTATCTAATCCACTTGGAACATCGCAAGCAATTCTTTTTACTTCGAGATTATTTATTTCATTTATTACACTTGAAACGTCTTTTGGCAAAGTCCCGTGAAATCCAACTCCAAAAATGCAATCAACAACAAGTTTTAAATCAATACTTTTTTCTTCAATAAAATCATCAAGTTCAAAAACGTCAATAATATTTACGCCGATTTTTTTTGCTCTTTCTTTTTGAAGTTTTCCGATTTGCGTTTTACATTCACCAAAAGCACAAATTGTTACTGAATATTTTTCACAAATCAAATGTCTTGCCAAAGCATAACCATCAGCACCATTATTTCCTTGTCCGCATAAAATCAAAATGCTTGGCCGATAAATTGAAAGTAAATTTTCGCCTTCTAATTCTTTAAGACAATTTTCTTTTAAGGCAAGAACCGCATTTTCCATCATAATTTCTTCAGAAAGAAGATATTTTTCTCTTGCCTTTTTGTCCATTTCTCTTGTATCAAAATATAAATTTTTCATTTTTCCTCTAAAGATATGTCATTTTGAACTTGTATCTAGCGAAGTTCTCGAATTACCGTATTTCATTTTTTTATAAGTAAAGTTTGAATTTTCTATTAAATCGCGAAGATTTTTTTGACTATAAGGCAACAAATTTCTTCGTTCTACAAAAAGACTTGCTTTTATAGGATTTTTTGAAACCCAAGTTTGTGCATTTTCAAAAAGTTTTAAAACTTTCTTTACAATTTTTTTATTTTCTTTAGCAAAATCAGAATTTACAACAATCGCATAATTTGTAAAAAATTCATCGCTTAATTCTAATTCTTCCTCTTGATTTTCAGAACTTTCATTTTGCAAAAGTGCCACAATTTTCATGTTTTCAAATTCATTGTAAATTTTTGTAGCAAAATTTAATGGCAAAAGTGCAAAATCAATTTTGTTTTCTAAAAGATTTTTTTCAAGTTCGTCATCTGAAGAAAAAATTTCGTAATCAAGTTGAATTTTTTTTGATAAACTTTTGTTTGATTCCATCATAAAAGCAAGCGGAATTGAAGAAAAATTCTTTGTTCCTGCAATTTTTATATTTTTAATAGAATTTTCTTTTTTTTCAGCTTTTTTAATTTCTTTTTCTAAGTTTGAAATTCGCTTTGAAATTTTTTTATCTTCGGATTTTGAATCTGAGTTTGAATCAGAATTTGTATTTAAAATTTGAGAATTATTATTTTGCAAAGGAGAATTTTCTAAATCAGAAATATTTGTTTGAGAATTTAAATCTGAAAATTCTTGCACATTTTTTTTAGTTTTAGAACAGCCAACGAAAATCAAAATTTCACAAATCAAAATCAGCAAAAACAAAACATTAAATTTCTTCATAAAAACATTATATCGCTTTTTTTTAGATTTTTTCACTTGATAAAATGCTTTTATGAGAATTATATTAAATTTATGAGTAATTTGTTTGAAAATCGGTTTAATAAAATCCGAAAAGAAATGAAAAATAAATCTATTGATGCACTTTTAATTACAGATCCAGACAGCATCTGGTAGTTGACTGGAATTAGAATTGAACCTTACGAAAGACTTTTTGCTTTATATCTTGAATCGAAAAATGAACAAAACACGAAACTTTTTGTAAATAAACTTTTTAATATTGGCGAAACAAATCTTAATAAAATTGTTTTTACTGATAATGATGATTATTTAAAAATTCTTTCAGAAAACATTTTACAAAGTGGAATTTTAGGTTTGGACAAAAATATTCCAGCAAAATTTTTGCTTCCGCTAATGGATTTTAATAAAAATATAAAATTTATCTTAGGTTCAGAATGTGTTGATTTTGTTCGAGGAATTAAAGATAAACGCGAAATTGAACTTATGAAAGAAGCGTCTAAAATAAATGACGAATGTATGACCGCCACAATTTCATATTTAAAACCTAACATTACAGAAATACAAGTTGCTAATTATATTGACAGTTTATTTGCAAAACATAATGCACTTCCGTCTTTTGAAACGACAGTTTGCTTTGGAAAAAATGCCGCTGATCCACATCACGTAAGCGACAACACTATGATTATGAAAGGCGATTTGGTTTTGATTGATATGGGTTGCAAAAAAAATAATTATTGTTCCGATATGACGCGAACTGTATTTTTTCAAACAACTCCAACTGAAATGGCAAAAATTCACGAAATTGTCAGAAAAGCAAATGAAGCTGCAGAAAATGCTATAAAACCGGGAGTTCCACTTTCTGTAATTGATGAAGTTGCCAGAAATTTTATTCGAGAAGCG
>CAZLXK010000230.1:0-4305 GCA_964563305.1 uncultured Treponema sp. | reverse complement strand
TGAATTTTGAACAAGCTTTGTCGGTTATAAATCAAAATGAATATACAAAATTAAATGTAAGCGGAAATATTACATTAAACGAAAATGAATATAAAATTTCTTCGGATTGTCTTATTTTAGGAAATAACGCAAAATTTATTTTTTCGCCGAAAACTGTTTTTGTAATTGATTCTGATACTAAAAACTTAAATGTAAGTTTTGAAAATCTTGTGCTTGAAAAAAATTCGCAAACTTCGAGTTCAAGTAAAATGTTAGAAATCAAAAATTCTTCCTTAAATTTTTTGCAATGCGAATTGATTGGCGTTTTTGATCAAAATGGAATTCTTGTTGACGCAAAAAATAGTGAACTTAACATTAAAAATTCTGGATTTACTGTAAATGCTTTGTCTTACGCTTGTGCATTAAATTCTGATTATACAAAAGTAAATTGTGAAAATTGCCGAATTACATCTTCTGCACCAACCGCAGTTTGTTTTGGCATAAAAGTTTCTAATTCAAAAATTTCAGAAAGCAATTTTACTGTGATTGCGAATTTAGGTCGATGTCTTGAAATTGTAGAAACGACGCTTGGTTTAGAAAATAATCGTTTTGTTGTAAATTCAAGTACTGGAATAAAAAACTTGTCTCCAATTTGGAAAGATTCAAGTTCAAATTATTCTGTTTACGAAAATAATGTTTTTGAAGGATTTTAATAAAATGGATTACAGCGAAAATGTTTTTCTTGCGGGTCTTGATGAAGCGGGCAGAGGACCTTTAGCCGGTCCTGTTAGTGCCGCTTGCGTAATTTTATCAAAAAATTTTCCGATTGAAATTTTAAATGATTCTAAAAAACTTTCAGAGAAAAAACGAAATGCAGCAAGTCTTTTAATTAAAGAAAAATCTTGTTGGGGAATTGCATTTGTTGATCACACTGAAATTGATAAAATCAACATTTTGCAATCCTCATTAAAAGCCATGAAACTTGCTTATGAAATGATGATGATAAAGTTTCCAAATTGGGCTTTGAATCAAGGATTTTCTGAAAATTTAAATTCTGATTCAATTAATGCGATTGTTGATGGAAATTTTGTTCCAGAAATTGATTGTCAAGTTCAAGCAGTTGTAAAAGCGGATTCAAAATTTCCTTGCGTAATGGCAGCAAGTATTTTAGCAAAAGTTGAACGTGATAAAGTTATGTGCGAATATGACAAATTGTATCCGCAGTACGGATATGCAAAACACAAAGGTTATCCAACTGCAGAACACAAAAGAATTTGCCACGAACTTGGACCTTCACCAATTCAGCGTTTGACATTTAAATATTAATATTCGCTTGGATTTGATTCTTCTCGTTTAGATGCAATGTGAATTACTTTACCAGTTCTTTTTATATTATCTTCTTTTTCTTGCCGACGTTCTGCAACAAGACGACTTTCACCTTTGCGACGAATAATAACTTTTTTCTTTTCGCCTGATTCTACAGCACTGTCTTTTGTAAAGCCATATTTTGCTTCTTTAGCGGCTTTTTTTTCTGCTCTAAGTTTAGCTTTTTCTTTTCTATCTTTTTCGATAAATTTTAGTGAATCATCAAAACCGCCCAAAAATTTCTGCATATCATCTGCAAAAACAACAATTGCTCTTCTGTCGTCTGCTCCATCTTTTATTTTGCTTTCAACAATCTGCAAAAACACATCACCATTTCGATTTTCTTTTACATTAAAAAAATACGAGCGATTATCCAAATTTACTTGATTTGTATAAAGTTCACCACGAATAGACATTTTTTCCTTCCCTTACAATGTAATGGATTATTTAATAAATTAGGCAGACCGCCTAAAAACTCTGAATGTGAACAATTTAGCAAATCTAAATAAAAAAAGCAATATGTTATTTTACTACGTTATTTTAATGAGTAAATGTTTGTGTAATCAATTTTATTTCATCAAAAAGTTCGTTCATTGCCTTTTCACTTGTGTCAAAACCAAAACTAAAGCGAACAGCACTTTCTTTTTCATCTTTTGAAATTCCCATACTGTCGAGAATTGGGCGAGAATGATGTCCAGAAGAGCAAGCACTTCCCGTAGAAATGTAAAATCCTTTAGAACTTAACGCTCGCTCCATAACTTGACCGGGAATTCCTTTGAAACTTGCTTGAACAATCCAAGGTGAAAAATTTTCTGAATCAGGATTTTCTTGACGGCAATGCGGAAGAATTTTTGCTGTGTTTATAGTTTTTAGTTTATTGATGAAATTTGCGGTAAGTTTTTTTTGCTCTTCAAAACGTTGCATATTTTTAGAATTGTTTTCTGAAATAAAATATTTTTCAAGACAAGACGCAAATGCAACTGCTCCAAACAAATTTTCTGTTCCGCTACGAATATTTTTTTCCTGACCGCCGCCTTTTAAAAATCCGTTTATTTCTTTTGCTAAATAAAGTAATCCAATTCCTCTAGGTCCGCCAATTTTGTGAGCACTAAAAGATGCTCCATCGATTCCTTTGTGTCCTAAATCTAGCGGAATTTTTCCTGCCGCCTGAACACAATCCACGTGAAAAAAAGCTTTGCGCTTACCTTTTGAACTTTCAATCAATTTGTCTGCAATTTCATAAATATTTTGAATTGTTCCGATTTCGTTATTTACCGCCATTACGCTTACAAAAACTGTATCGTCTTGCATTGCGTTTAAAACTGAACTTGAAGAAATAAATCCGTCTTTGTTTGGATTTACAGTGATTATTTTCCAGCCACAATTTTCTAGCATTTTTGCCATTTCTCTTAAAGCTGGATGTTCAATCGCACTTAAAACAATGGAACCTTTTTGCGGACGAGTTAAAACTGAAAGTAGCGGAATGTGATCGCTTTCTGTTCCGCCAGAAGTAAAAAATAAATTTTCTGCTTTTACATTTAGCACTTTTGCACATCTTGAACGTGCGTTTTCTAAGATTTTTTTTGCATCAGTTCCCGCTTCATGAATGCTAGAAGGATTGCCCCAATGTTCCATAGAAATTTTTAATGTTTCTGATAAAATCTCTGTATCACAAGGAGCAGTTGCTGCCCAATCAAAATAATGTTCTTTTGAAATCATTTTATAATCCTAAAATCAGAAAAAAAGTTTTTTGCCGATTTAATATTCTTAGTTTAACTTAAAACGCGAAGTATATCTTCGTCTTGAACTTCTGTAATTAAAGGTTTTTGCGGAGATGTCATAAGAATTACTCTAATTGCCGAAGAATAATTTTTTTTGTCTTTTTTCATTGCACTAAGAAGTTTTTCGCTACTATTTGAAACATTTTTTAAAACTTGAGCACAAGGATTTGTGTCGTATCCAAAATCAGAAAGAATTTTTTTACATTCATCAACATAAACTTTGCTCGCTTTTCCAAGATTGTAAGATAAATCAAATGAACGAGCCATTCCCCAAGCAACTGCTTCGCCGTGAGATATTTTTCATAAACCAGCAACCGCTTCTAATGCGTGCCCAAAAGTGTGACCTAAATTTAAAAACGCTCGATTTCCTTTTTCCCTAAAATCTTCCTGAACAATTTTTGATTTTGCTCGGCTACAGTCTAAAATTATTTTTTCTAAAACTTGAGGATTTCGCTTAATGATTTTATCTTTTTCGCTAAGAATTAAATTGCAAGAATCTTGATTGAATAAAAATGCAGTTTTAATCGCTTCGGCAAGCCCCGAAATAAATTCTTTTTCTGGCAAAGTTTGAATAAAATCCGACCAAACATTTAAAGTCTTTGCAGGATAAAATGAACCAATCATATTTTTGTAATTTTCAAAATCACAGCCAGTTTTTCCTCCAAGTGCAGCGTCAACATCAGCAAGAAGTGTTGTTGGCACAAATTCAACATCAACGCCACGCTTAAAAATACTTGCAGCAAATGATGTCATATCTGTTATTACACCGCCACCAATTCCCACAAAAAGACAATTTCTGTTAAAGTTGTGATCCAAAGCACAGCGAATTATTTTTAAAACGCTTTCGATATTTTTGAATGCTTCACCAGAAGGCAAAATTAAAAGTACATTTTTTGCATTTTTTTCTTGATTCGTAAATTCTTCGAGATTTATAAAATTCTGCATAAAATCAAGTTTTGCAACATTTGTGTCTGTAACAAAAAGTCTTTGCTGATTACTTAAAAGTTTTCCATTTTCATCTTTTTGAAAATATAAGGAATTTAGGTTTGGTTTTTCTGAATAAAAATTTATTTGTGTTTTTTTGAATCCTGAATCAAGCGGATAATTTAAATCAAAAGTTTCTTTTAAGATTAATTTTTCGTTCATAAACAAAAGTTTAATAAGTTTTATCTTCCATTGC
>CAZLXK010000229.1:0-4325 GCA_964563305.1 uncultured Treponema sp. | reverse complement strand
AAAAATCTTAAAAGCAAAAAAATATATAAAAGAAAATTTTTTAAATCCAAGTTTTCAAGAAAAAAGTTCCCAAGAAGAACTTGAAAAAAACAAACTTCGCGTAAAAAACTTAAAACCCGACCCAAAATATATTGCAAGTTTAGTTGTTGCCTTTGTTTTAATTTTACTGCCAATCTTTGTTCCGCTACAAAGGATTATTTTAATTGTAATTTGCCTTTGTGGAATTTTAGCCGAATTGATTGTATTAAAAGATCGCCTTTCTTTACTAAAATAATCCGCCACATCTTAACAGCGTGAACCGCCACTTATCATAACGAAAACCGTCGCTTAATACAAAAAATCGTCACTTAGTAAAAACTGCCACACTTAAGCACGAAAACTGAACATTTGTCACGAAAACCGCCACACTTAAGCACAAAAAAAACTTACGCTGAAAGCGTCATTGTGAACAGAGTGAATCGTTGTAGCAATCTACCGCAAGTTTTCGCGACAAAACCGCCAATCCTCAGTCACAAAAAAAAGTTAGCGTTTATTTTTTCCGCCTTAGTTTCCATCTTTAGATTTACCGTCAGCCTCGCCCAAATTTTTTGTAAGAAGCGAAATTAAAACTCCGCCAATTCCATTTCCCAAAATCACAATCAAAATAAAAACTAAATTTCGCCAAGAAAATGTGTAATCGCCAAAAGACGCGCCGTTATAAAAAGCATTTGCAATCGAGTGATCAAATCCGCAAATTATAAACGTGGGAATGTAAATAAAAAGTGCAAATTTTTTGCCACGTTTCCAAGTGTCAACTGCAAGAAACATCAAAATTCCGCAAAAAATCGAAGAAACAAAACTTTTCAAAAGTGAAGATGAAAGTTTGTTTACGTAAAGTTTTGCCGCTTCTTCATAAATCACAGGAAAAATTTTTTTGCAAGCAAGCCCGATCAAAAAACTTGTAAGAACATTAAAAACGCAAACTAAAGCAACAAAAGCGTAATATTTTCCATTTTTAAACTGATGAGCAATGTAACCAACTTTTCCCGTGTAAAGATTAAAATTGTATTCGCAGATTGTAAAAAGTCCGCCCGTAAATAAAATCGCACCAAGCCAAGAAAGATCGAGCCTTATTGAACACAAATAAACCGAGCAGCCAATAGAAATTAAAATTCCCGAAAGAATTGATTTTTTAATGTCGTTCCACATAGATTTCCAAGTTTAGCAGAAAAATCTTGAATTGTAAAATCTGGAGCAACTTTTCTTACTTCGACCGCCCTTCCACCCTTCGCTATCCGCTCATTGCCACAAGTGGCAACTTCGGGGTTCCACGGCGGGCTAGGCTTTTTTGCAATAAGAAAGTTTGAGTAAATTTCTATCGGCTGTCAATCTTCTGCAAAATCAGCGAAGTTTTCCAAAACTTCAGCGGAAAAAACTAAATAAAATTGCAAGTATACAAAGTTAAAAATCTACAGTAAACTAACTGAGCATTCGTAGGTTAAATGGCGGTCTTGCCTCTAAAATTCGACCAGTTGAAAAACTGGATTACTTAATTTTGGAGGCTGCTATGAATAAGTATGAAATTTTTGATTTACTTTTAAAAGTAGTTCAAATAATCGTTACTATCATTCCGCACTTTCTTCAAAAAAAGAAAGATAAAGAATAAAAAATAGTCCGCCTAGTGTTATGACTACTGTAGGCGGACTTTATCCAAATACATGAGGCAAGACGCTAAACTTGCGAATGCTTCATTTTTAATATAACATAAATCCGTCAAATGTCAAATCCTCAAAACTTTCATAATTTTGTCATTCCGAGCGAAACAAAGAATCTAAAACACTTAACAAAATCACGCGAACAAGTGGAAAAAATTTTGCTATGCGAGTATAATAAAAAATTATGGCAACCACCGCAAATCTTTTGACATTATTAAAATATTACGCTTCAAAACAAAACAGTCCTATGATTGAATATTCCGATTTTGGCGAATATTTACATCGTTATTCAAAGCATCACTTAGAAGAAAATTCAGAATTAGTTATTTATTGTGGCGCAAATTATATGGAAGAAATGGAAAGTGAACTTAACAAATATATTTCTTCGCATCAAATTGTTGTCGCACAATTTCATAATAAAGATTTTATTTTTTTAGTTTCGTTTTTTGTTGAAAGATTTACAAAACTTTACAAGCAAATTGAAACAAATATTGCAGTTCCTTTTCCAGTTTTAAGCGATATTCAAAAAAACGTTCCTCAAGAACTTGTTACAAAAGTTGCTGCTGCGGATTTAATTTATAAATTATTGGAAGAACAAGACTTAAATGACAAAAATCTGTATTGTATAGAATTTTCAAAAGATGTTCCGTCGCTTTTATTTCCATCTTTGTATCAAATGACAAATTTAGTTCAACTTTCTTTGCGAAAAGTTCGTGAATTAATGAATAAAGAAGAAAGTCATGATTATTTTTTGAAAAAACTTTGCGTTTCAAATCCGGGAAAAGAAATTTCTATAAAAAGTTTTTTTCAGCATTTTTGTGAAAATCCAATCGGAACAATGGAACAATTAAAAACTTCTGGTGACACTTTTTTTTATTGGAGCCAATTATGTTATTTTTTGCGTCAAGATTATCAAAAATTAAAAGATTATACGCCCGAAGACATAAGTGTTTTGCAGTCAGTTGAAATTATTGAACTTGCGGCATCTTTTTACAAATCAAAAACTGCAATTAGAATTCAAAAAGAAAACGCTTTTAAAACTTTTGATTCACTTTTGTATAATCCGCCATATTTTTATAATTGGTCAGATATTTTAGGCTTTAAAGACAACAACGGAAATTTGCTCTTAAAACAATATTCTGAAGATGAACTAAGAGAGCATTTGCATCATCTTACTCAAGAAACTGACGGAAATAAAATGCCAGTTCTTTTGATTTTTAAGGTGAACGACATTGACGGATATTATATTCGCAAAGAAAAAGTTATGCCTTTAATAATTCGGCTTTCTAATGATTCAAGAAGTGAAATTAAAGCGTCAATTTCAAAAAAATGGACACGCGATTTAATGAATTTTGAAACGCTTCCCGAAATGAAAGAAACTGCCGCTTTTGAACGTTGCATAGAAAAAGAAGTTCGAGATTCAAATCCAATTCTTTACGCACTTTTAAATTCTTCTTTTTTACCTGTAATTTCTTTAGAAGATCAAACGCCCGGAAAATTATCTTTGTTTAGAAACGGAAATTTAATTCCTTATAGCGAACTTTTAATGCTTTCTCGCCAAGAAATTTATAATGACACAAAAGCAAAACTTCCTTTTTGGTACACAATGCCAATAATTTCATGGATTTGTTCACTTTTTATGAAAAAATCAAAATCAAAAAATCCTAAAAGTCAATCAAACGATTCTGCAACTCTTCAATACATTCAAGAACAAAAAGAAGAAGAAGAACTTAAGCTTAAACAAAAAAATAGCGAAGATTCTTTCAGTCAAAAAGGAAATCATAAAAAAGAACTTAGAAACACGGCGGCAAATCTTGAAAAACTTTATGTTCCAGAAAATTCCACTTTGGACAAAGAATTAAAAGCGTATCTTCGCGAATGGAACGACAGAATTGGCAAGGAAAATTACGAAAATCTTACTGAAGATGTAAATTCTTTAATTCGCGATTATCTTAGAAAAGTTTTGCGTACTTTAAAAAGTGAATCTTTTAGTCAAGAACGTTTGGAAAGTTTGGCAACTTCGCTTGTTGACACAGGCCCAATGTTAAAAATAAAAAATCATCCGGCTTTGCAACGATATGTTGTGCTTTATTTAATAAAATTAGTTAAAAACTTGCCTTGAAAAATATATTTTGGTAAAATATTTTAGTTTGTTAAACTTTTGAATTTTCTATTTTCTAGGAGGCGTTGTATGGACGGTGGCTCGAGTCCCAAGCGTAAATTTGTAAAACACAGCGCCTTTTTTTTAGTTTAAATTGTCTTCAGCTTAAATCATAAAAAAAATTGTGCTGTTAATCTTTTTTAACTCAAATTTTTAACTTTTAAGAGGAAAAAAATGATTACTTATTGGCAGCAAGAAAACGGAAAATTTATAAAAAAAGATGAAAATGAAATTGATAACACAAAAAAAACTTGGGTTGACGCAAGATCAGTAACTCGCGACGACATTCAAGAACTTGAAGAAAAATATAATATTGATCCAGAAAATATGCTTGATATTTTGGATCCAGACGAACTTTCCCGAATTGAAATAAATGAAGATTTTAATTATGTTCTTACAATTTTAAAATTGCCAGTTTTTTCGCCAGGCGACGACGTAAGTTATTTTACTGCACCTTTGGGCATAATTAT
>CAZLXK010000228.1:0-4330 GCA_964563305.1 uncultured Treponema sp. | reverse complement strand
GGCAGTGCAAAAAGGCGTTGAAAAGTTGGGCAGAATAGACATTCTCATAAACAACGCAGGCTATGGAATCAGCGGCGCGTTCGAGGAAGTTTCAGACAACGAATTGCGAAAACTTTTTGAAACCGACTACTTCGGCGTTGTTAACGTAACTCGTGCGGTTTTGCCACAGATGAGAAAGCAGAAAAGTGGCGGGATTCTTTCGGTTGCGTCGCAGGCTGGCGTGATGGGATTTTTAGGAAGCAGCACGTATTGCTCGGCGAAGTTCGCAGTTGTCGGCTTGACGCAGGCTTTGAGAACGGAACTTGAGCCTTTTTGAATTCAAGTTTCGGTGATTTGCCCTGTCTCGTTCAGAACGGATTTTTGAATTATTTAGCAACATCTAAATCCTAACTTCTAAATCTAAAATCCTAACTCCTAACTCCTAACTCCTATTTTCTGATAAATTTGTTTTCTGATTCTGGAGTTTCAGCGGAAATATAACGTTCAACACTCATATGTAAATCATACTTTTCGCGAAGTTCCGCAATTTTTTTCATCATTGGCGACGCATGATGCAAATCGATTGACTTTTGGTCTTTCTAGCTGTCAATCAGCAAAATTGTTTCAGGATTTTCAAGCGACTGGAAATATTCGTAGCACAAGTTTCCGTCCTCGTTTCTGATTTCATCAACTGTTCCGCTCGAAATCATTTCTTTTACAAAATCAAGTGCACTGCCATTTTTCCCCATGTACCGAAGATTCACTGTGATTGCCATTTTGTCCTCCAATTTCTGTGTCATTATCGAGTTTGTATAAAGTTTAGTGTTAGCCTCGCCAATAATAGCGTCCCAAATAATCTAAATCCTTACAATACACAAAATTACTTGCAAATAGATTTCCATATCAAGTACGAGAATGACAGTTTTTTAATGTCTCAAAATAATTATAACTTAATAAATGCACAGAATCAAAAATGTAAATATGCTAGCAAATAATGTAAAAATTACGTAAAATTATAAAATCTATGTTAAATAAAATATTGCTACTAATTGGAAGTTTGGGATTTTTGCTCTACGGAATGAAACTTATGAGTTCCGGAGTTCAAAAAAGTGCAGGATCTCAATTACAAAAAGCCCTAAATTTTATGACGGGAAATCGTTTTGCTGGCTTACTTACGGGGCTTGTCGTAACAATGATAATTCAGTCTTCTGGCGCAACAACTGCAATGGTTGTAAGTTTTGTAAACGCTGGACTTTTAACATTAACACAATCGGTTGGCGTAATTTTTGGTGCAAACATTGGAACTACAATAACTGCCTGGATTGTTTCGATTTTTGGATTCAACTTTAACATTTCAAATTTTGCCTTGCCACTTTTTGGTTTAGGATTTTTTATGACCATCGCCAAGAACGACATTATAAAAAATATTGGCGAAGCAGTTATGGGATTCGGTTTACTTTTTTTAGGATTAAGCGGACTTTCTGATGCTTTTTCATTTGATTCAAGTCAGTTTGGATTTTTTGTAAAACTAAAAAATTTGCCAGTTCTTTCTATAATAATCGGATTTTTGATTGGAATTGTAATTACAGCACTTATGCATTCTTCCAGTGCATTCACGGCAATCGTAATCACAATGGCTTACAATAATTTAATTTCATGGGAAGTTTCTTGTGCAATGTGCTTAGGTTCAAACATCGGCTCCACAATCGATGCAATTCTTGCGGCAATCGGCAAAACTCCAGACGCAAGACGTTCAGCCTTAATTCACGTAATGTTCAATGTTGTTGGAACTGCCTTAGCACTAATTTTCTTTAAGCCTTTGCTAGACTTTGTGATTTGGCTTACTCCGAGCAACAATATCGCAATTCAAATTTCTATGCTTCACACAGTTTTTAAAACGCTTTGCACAATAATTTTCCTTCCATTCGTAAATCAAATCGTATCACTTTCAAAAAAACTTATAAAATCGCCAGAAAACAAAGAAATTCCAAAATTTTATCATTTTGAATTTGAAAATTCACACTTTGTAAGCGAAACTCCGGCAGCAAAAATAATCCGCTTAGAAAAAGAAATCGCAAATATGACCGACATTGTTACAATTATGTTTGACCGACTTCAAGTTGGAATTATGCGGCGAGGCGAAAGTTTTGTAAATCAAGGAATGCCTCAGTTGCGAGACGAAGAAGATTATTGCGATCAAATGCACGAACAAATCATCAATTATATTTTAAAGTGCGAACAACTTTCTTTGCCAGAAAAACAAAAAGCTGGCCTTTCAGATATGATTCAAGTTGTTGACGATTTAGAAGCAATGTCCGACGAATGTTTTTCGATTGGAAAGTACTTGCAGAAAAGTATCGAAAAGAAAATGAAATTTTTGCAAGAAGATTTGGACGCTTTAATTCCGTATTTTGAACTTGCCAGAGAATTTTTGCAGTTTATTCATATTAACATCAACAAACATTTGGACGAACATAAGTTGGAATTTGCTAGCGAACTTGAAACTGAAATTGACGCTTTTAGAAAAGATTTAAAAAAGTTGGCTAGAAAACGCCTTGAAGATGGCTATAATGTAAAATCCGAATTGCTTTACTTAGATTTGGTTCGTCAAATAGAAAAAATTGGAGATCACGCGTTTAGCATTTCGTCGATTTTGGCAAAAACTGATTAGAATTTCCGCTGATTTTTTATTTTTTTGATAATTTGGAGCAAATTTTACAACTTCGTCCCGCTAACAAGGTTCCGCTAATCGCTCCATTCTCTGCAAAATGTCGCCATTCTGTTAGAGAACACGGTGGTTGCACTTCGACAGGCTCAGTAACCGCCACGTCGAAACTACCAAAGCTTAGCACAAAAAGTCAACATTTCGCAGAGAACGCCTTTCGGCGCCTTTTATATCGGGGCTATGCTTTATCACAAGAAAGTTACAGTCAATTTCTAGCGGCTGGCACTTAGCACAAAAAAAATTCACTCCACAATTCAAGTTTAATTTGTTATCATCAAAACTATGAACAATAAAAAATCTCAAACTAAACAAAACATCAGCAAACAAAACGACCAAAAAATTCTCGCTGAGCAAAATAAACCGCCAGTTTCACTTAGTAAAGACGCGGAGATTGAGGCTTTCGAAACCACAAATAAATCTCAAAACATCAGCGACAAAAACCACAGCGAAATCTTAAATGAGCAAACCGCCACTTCGCTGCAAGAAGAGCCACTTTCTTTCGACCAAAGCACCATTTCTTCTCACGAACCGCAAGTTTCGCCTGAACAAACCGCGAGTTCCCAAACAAAACCGCCAATTTCTCAACAAAACCTCCAGTCCGCAAATCAAAGTGCCACTTCCTCGCGAAAAAGTCGCCACTTTACTGCAAAAACTGCCAGCAAGAAAATCAACACTCAAGAAATAAAAAGCGACATAAATCGTTTACTTTTAGTAATTCTAGGCGGAATTCTTTTAGCACTAAACATTGTAGTTTTTGCAAGAACCGCAAATCTTTTTCCCGGCGGATTTACAGGAATTTCACTTTTAATCCAAAACATTTTTCAAAAATATTTCAATATCAGCGTTCCATATTCGGCAATAAATTACATCTTGAACGCAATTCCAATTTTTATCGGAATAAAATACATCGGAAAAAAATTCACATTGTTCAGCGTAATTATGATTTTTGTTTCGGGAATTTTCACTGACTTGTTTGCTAAGTTTTCATTTTTTCACGTTACAAACGATATGCTTTTGTGTTCAGTTTTTGGTGGAATTGTAAACGGAGCAGCAATTTCACTTTGTCTTTTTGCCGGAGCATCTTCTGGCGGAACCGATTTTATTTCAATTTTTATCTCAGAAAAAACCGGAAAATCTGCTTGGAATTTAATTTTTGCATTTAACTGTTGCGTTTTGTTTACAGCCGGAATTCTTTTTGGTTGGGACAAAGCACTTTACTCGATAATTTTTCAATTTACGTCAACTCAAGTTATAAACACGCTTTACAAAAAGTACGAAAAGACCACGCTTTTAATAATTACCGAAAAGCCAGCCGAAATTTACGCTAAAATCAAAGAACTTACAAATCACGCAGCCACCGTTTTTGAAGGTCGCGGAGAGTTTTCTGGCAAAAGTAAAAAAATGGTTTACACGGTTGTGTCGTCGTCAGAAAGTGGAAAACTAGAAAAAGCCTTGCGGAGCGTTGATCCAGAAGCGTTTATAAATGTTTTGCAATCAAAAGAAATAATCGGGCGGTTTTTTAAGCGAGCAAACGATTAGTTTTTTTTTTGATAATTTGGAGCAAATTTTATAACTTCGTCCCGCTAACAAGGTTCCGCTAATCGCTCCATTCTCTGCAAAATGTCG
>CAZLXK010000227.1:0-4345 GCA_964563305.1 uncultured Treponema sp. | reverse complement strand
TGGAGTGAAAACGGAAATGCGAAAGGGCGGTTTTGTTTAAGATATACACTTAGCACAAGAAAACTTTTTACATAAGAGAAATTCGCTCCAAAATCAAAATAAAAAAAACAAAAATTCGCTTCTAAACATTGGCTGCATTTTTTCCGATAAAGATTTTATGCGAAGTTCAATTAAATTTTTTTTGTCTACAATTTTTACTTTATTTTTTCTAAATCAAATAAATCAAATTTTTGCACAATCTAAACCTTTATATAAACTTCCCGAAAATTTGCCTCCAAAAAATTCCACTTCAAACGACGAACCTTTTTTGCTTGGAACCGACAACGGACTTTTTCGTGTTTTTACTAACGGACTTGTTCAGCCTTTGTGGAGCGACGGTAAAGTTGACCGAATTTTAAAAACTTCTTCGCGTTATTATTTTATTACAGACAAAGGAATTTTATCTTCAAGCGATTTAATTGAATTTTCTGAATGTAACAACGGCTTGCCTTTTTTAACAATCAAAAAGTATGAAGTTCAAGACGGAAAAAAAACTTCAATTTTGGAACAAAAAACTCCACTTTTAAAAGATATTTGTGCTGACCCAAGCGATCCAGACATTCTTGTAACTGCAACAAAAGATTCTGTTTACTTAACTTATGACGGCGGAAAAAACTGGCAATCGATTGGTTCTTCAAGTCCAAGATCTCCTGGAATAAAAGCAGTTGCGGTTGCTCATATGCCAACTTTTGCTCGAGACGGAAGTCAAAACGGAAGCGAACTTGTAGTTTTTATGAGTCACCCAATTTACGGTTTTAGTTATTATCGCACGCAAGCCACAAAGCCTTCTTGGGTTGATGTAAGTGCTGGATTTAGTGCGATGCAAAGTCTTACGCAAGTTGATGAAATTTCAGACATTTTGCCGGTTTTGGTAAAAGATAAAAACGGAAATGTTTTTACAGAAATTTATTTAAGTCAAACTTTTATTCCAAATCTTTACAAATTTGATTGGCAGAACAAAAAAGCAATTAAAATTTATTCTGGAAGCGAAAAAGCCGACACTTTTGACGGACTTTGTCAAAGCAAAACTAACATTATTTTTTCAACTTTAGGGAAAATTTCTTATTTTTCCATGCTCGACGGAAATATTTACGATTTAGAATCTTTTAGTGACTGGAAATCTTCGCTTAACGCTGCTCATGAAATCTTAAATTGTGCTTACGTTCCTGCAAATATCAGCAAAACCGAAACTTCGCTTGTGTTAAATGAACTTTGGCTTTTAAAACCGAACATTCCGCTAAGTCCTTGGCTCGAAAAAGCAAATAATAAAAAAGCGATTTATGTAAGTGCTTATCAAATGCGAAATATTGACGGAATCAACAAGTACAAAAAAATCATTAAAGATAACAAATTAAATTCTTTAGTTGTTGATATGAAAGACGATTATGGACTTTTGCGTTTTGAACCAAAAAGTTCACTTTTAAAGCAAAAAGGTAAAGTTACTCAATACAAAATTAACTTAGATCAGTTTGTGAGCGAATTTAAAAAAGACGGAACTTATTTGATTGGACGAATTGTTGTTTTTAAGGACAGAAATCTTGCAAATTATGACAAAAAACAATATGCAGTTTGGGATTATAAAAATCAAATTCCTTGGGTCGGCGTAAAAGAATGGGGAAAATCGGCTACAACTGACGAAAATGGAAACGAAATTGAAGCGACGCAAACTTCTTATTACGACGAAAATTGGGTTGATCCTTACAGCGAAGAAGTTTGGGAATATAATATCGAAATTGCAAAAGAATTGATTGAACGCGGATTTGATGAAATTCAGTTTGATTATATTCGATTTCCAACTGACGGTTTAAATATGAACAACGTTTCGTATCGCTGGCGAAATAAAGGAATGGACAAAGAAAGTGCTTTAATTTCATTTTTAAGTTACGCTCGCGAAAATATAAATGCTCCAATCGGAATTGACATTTATGGTGCAAATGGTTGGTACAGAACTGGTGCTAGAACTGGACAAGATGTAGAACTTATGAGCGAATATGTTGATGTAATTTGTCCAATGTTTTATCCTTCGCATTTTGAACAAGATTTTTTAGAATACGCTCCAGTTGTTGAACGTCCTTATAGAATTTATTTTTACGGAACTTATCGCAACACAGTAATTGGTCGCAACAGAATTATTGTTCGTCCTTGGGTTCAAGCATTTTATATTGGCGTAAGATTTGATAGACTTTACTACAACAAAGATTATGTAAGACGAGAAATTTTTGGTGTTCGAGACGGACTTAACCGCGGATATATGTATTGGAATAATTCTGGCGGATTTTATGATGATATAAGTCCAGATCCCGAGGAAACTGAACTTTCACCTTGGAAAGAAAATGAAAGTGATTTGCAAAAACGACTTCCGGCTTTTAGTTCAGAAAATGATTTGCAAAAAAACTCTTCTTACAGCAAAGAAGAACTTGAAAGCGAAATTGAACGTTCTAAAGCGATGATTTCTATCCTTGACACAGTTGTGAATCAGGAAAATGAAGATTCTTATAATTACAGCGTGCATCTTTTGCACATAGAACCAATGGTAAATTTTAATGACTAATTTAAATTATGTTCCAGAAGAACCAATTGCCGCTATTGCAACTCCGCTCTCTCCAAGTGCCATAGGAATTGTTAGAACAAGTGGCAAAAATTGCATCGAGTTGATTTCTAAAATTTTTTCGCGTCCAAAAGCATTGCTTAGCGCAAAAGGCAACACTTTAGTTTACGGTTGGATTCTTGAACCGACGGTAGTTAAGCCTGTCGAAACCACAAACTCAAGCGAAAATGTCGCAACTTCAAGCGAAAATTCTGCAAAATCAGCGGAACTTGCGGGGCGACAAAAAATCGATCAAGTAATGCTTGGCGTTTACCGTTCACCAAAATCATTTACCGGCGAAGATATGGTTGAAATATTTTGTCACGGCGGCGTAAATGTTCTTACATCAGTTTTTAATCTCTTGATCAAAATCGGATTTAAAAAAGCTCAGCGTGGCGAATACACTTTTCGAGCGTACATAAATGGCAAAACAGATTTAACTCGTGCCGAAGCAGTTAAAGAAATCATCGACAGCAAAACTAACGAAAGTCGCGGACATGCAGTTCAGAGATTAAGCGGTTCACTTTTTGAAGAAATCGATTCAATCAAAAAATTAATAATTGACACTTTGGCTTCGATTGAAGTTGAAATTGAATATCCAGAAGACGAAGAAACTATTGCTGACAGTTTTGACATTTCAAATTTAGAAAACGCAAAAAATCGGCTAGAAATTTTAAAAGATTCTTGGAAAAGCGAAAAACTTTATCAAGACGGAGCTCGCGTGGTTTTGTGCGGAAAAACTAATGCTGGAAAATCTCGACTTTTTAACACTTTGCTAAAAGAAGAACGTGCGATTGTAAGCAACATTGAAGGAACAACTCGCGATTATCTTGAAAGTTGGGTAAATTTTGACGGAATTCCAATCAGGCTTTTTGACACAGCGGGACTTAGAAAAACCGATGATATAATAGAAGAAAAAGGCGTTGAACTTACAAAAGATTTGAGTAAAGAAGCGGACATTATTCTTTATTTGGTGGATTCAACTAAAGGAATTTCTGCGGAAGATAAAAACTTTATAAAAGAACAAAATATTCCGCTCGTTTTAGTTTTTAATAAATGTGATTTAAGTGATTTTGCTGATTCTGATGATTTTGAAAACTTGAATGAAAAAGAAAAAAAATTGTCGCTTAACGAAAAATCAGTAAATCAACTTGATGACGAAATCAAAAACAAAATTTCAGCAAGTGTAAAAATTTCTGCAAAATATGCAAACGGAATTACCGATTTAACTGGAATTGTAAAAAATATTTTGTGCGAAACCTCAAATTCTGAACGAGAGCAAATTGGACTTGGAAGCGAAAGACAAAAACAAAGTGTAAGTGAAGCTTTAGAACGCGTAAATCATGCAATTCAAATTTCTAAAAATTCTGATTTTGGTTTAGACGCAGTTGTTCAAGATTTAGAAGATTCGCTTGACAGTTTGGGCGAAGTAACTGGCGAAGTAACCAGCGAAGATGTACTTTCTAGCATTTTTGCAAATTTCTGCGTAGGAAAATAAAATTTCTTTGTAAACTTGTTATTTTGATTTTATTGCAAGAAAAAATTTTGTTAAATAAAAAAACGTATGTTACAATAAAACAATAAATTAGATGTTTTTTAATCAACAAAAAAAAAGAGTTTTAGATGAAAACAATAAAAAGATTTCAACTACAAACGCTGATGCCATTGTAAATATTGTTGATAAATATGATGTAACAACATTTAATGAATTTTACTGTG
>CAZLXK010000226.1:0-4346 GCA_964563305.1 uncultured Treponema sp. | reverse complement strand
CCTAAAATTCCTACAACTTCTCCAAGATTTGCTTGAAAATTTATTTTTTTACAAGCAGCTTTTTGATTTTTATTTTCATAAAATTTGGAAAAATTTTTAATATCAATTTCATTCATAATTTTTAAATATGCAAGATTTCAAAAAATTACAAAATTTCTGATTTTTTAATTTTCGTTTTAATCTTCGTAAGGAATGGAAAAATGCATTCTGTCTTTTGTAAGTTCGGCGTTTGGATAAATTTCTCTTGCTTCTTTTAATAAAACTTCCAAATTAGAATCGTTATAACGAGGACTATAATGAATCATTGCCATTCTTTTTGATTGTGAATCGCGAGCAATAGTTGCACATTGTTTTGCTGTCATATGTTTTTTTTCTTTTGCTTGATCTGCACAATCTTCGCTAAACATTCCTTCGCAAATTAAAAGATCACTTTTGTAAACTTCTTTTGCGATTGAAGGCAAATATAAAGTGTCTGTAACAAAACTAAATTTTCTTCCGTGACGTGCTTTTCCTAAAACTTGCTCACTTTTAATTTCAATTCCGTCAGAATTTAGTACAGAGTCACCTTTTTGAAGTTTTCCCCAAAGTGGACCTTGCGGAACTTTTAATTTTTTTGCTTCTTCTGGATCAAAAATTCCAGGTCGATCATTTTCTTCTAAAGTATATCCAACGCAAGTTTTTGTGTGTTCAAGAGGAAACGCTCTTACTATAAAATCATCGCCTTTATAAACAACGCAAGGAGCTTCAATTTCTTTTACGATGATTGGATAATTTATATACATATCTAGAACTTTGCGACTTGTTTCTATATATTCAGCAATTTTCGGCGGACCAAAAATATAAAGTGGCTCTTTGCGATCAACTTGTGAAGAAAGCATCAAAATGCCAGGCAAACCAGTTACGTGATCTGCATGCGTGTGTGAAACAAAAATCGCATTTATTTTTTTCCATTTGAGGTTGAGCCGCCTAAGCGAAACTTGAGTTCCTTCGCCACCATCAAATAAAAATAAATCGCCATCACGACGCAATAAAACCGAAGTTAAATGACGGTAGGGCAGAGGCATCATTCCTCCACAACCCAAAACAAACGCTTCCATATTCATAATATTTAAAAATCTATCGAATATTTTAAATTTTAACAATAAGCAAAACTTATAAAGTAAAAACAAAGCGTGATGCCTAAAAACTTAAGATTTTTAAGTTTTTTATGAAAAATGCTAAGTTCTTTATAAATTTTTTTAATATCTTATTGACATTTTTTTTTACTAGATATATATTACTTACACTTTATGAGTTGGACGGTTAGCTCAGCTGGGAGAGCATCTGGTTTACACCCAGAGGGTCGGGAGTTCAATCCTCTCACCGTCCATTCATTTCGGGACGTAGCGCAGCTGGTAGCGCATCTGGTTTGGGACCAGAGGGTCGCAGGTTCAAATCCTGTCATCCCGATTCTTCCTCTTGTATTATATATACCACTGCAAGATGAAAGCGAGTATTTGTGTCTATGTATTAGTGTCTACTTTTAGACGCTTTTTTGCATAGCGAATAGGAGCCTTTCAGATGTTAGACAGACGGTATAAACATTCGCTTAGAATAAAAAATCCATTCCTACTTTACAGAAAATATAAGAAAAGTGGCATATTTTACGCACGTTTTGACAATGGCAAAACAATTTCCACTCATTCAACTAACATTCAAGAAGCCTTTACTTTTGCCCAGAACTATCTTGAAAACAAAAAAATCAAAGAAAATCAGTCTAGTATTTGTGTCTACTCAAATTTCCAAAACACGCTCCGCGAATATTACAAACCTAATAGCAAGTGGATAAAATACGATAAAATTCACGGTTCAAAATATTCTGAAAAAGTCTTAAAACAAAATTGCTATGCTTGTTGTAAAATGGCAGATTTTTTAAGTGATGTAAAAGACTTTAAACAATTAACAAAATCACGATTACACAAATTACAAGAACAATTACTAGAAAGCGGACTAACTGGAAAAAGCGTAAATAATTACATTGCAGTTTTACACAAAATATTTAAGCAACTTTTAGACAAAGAAATTATAAAAGACGATCCATTTATAAATCTTACAAATTGCACTCACACAAAAAAACGCCGCTTATGTTTTCCAATTGACAGTTTTAATAAATATTTCAATGCCCCGCAATCTTTAGATAATTTTGATTTACTTGCTTATTGTGCGATTATAACAGGAGCAAGACGTTCTGAACTTCAAAATCTAAAACTTGAAGATATTGAATTGTCTAAAAATGTATACATCTTAAGAATACACGGAACTAAAAGCGAATATTCAGATAGAACAATTCCATTAAGTGAAAATTCTGCAAACGCAATAAAAACTATGATACAAAGAAAATGTGCAACAAATAAAAATATAGAAAATTGTGTAAAAGTTATTGGTGAGAGAATTGGAGTTTGTGAAGATGAAATTAAAAAAGACGGAATTTGTTTTCATTCATTTAGAAAAATGTATAAAACTATTTTAACAAGTGCAAACTTAAATACAAGTTTAGTAGAAATGCTAATGGGACATTCAACCAATAATCAAAGTTCTAATAATGTAGAGCGAATTTATTTTGTTGCAGATAAAGCCGATATGTCAAAAGTTTATGATGAAGTTATAAAAGCGTTTTTGTTTTTACTGAAATAAAAAAAATCCTAGTGAAAAAACTATATTTTTTAGAAAAAGCATTGACTAAATCTAAGATATATAATATAGTTAAATCACTAGGAGGCAAAAGATGATGAACATTGTTAATTTAATCATCTCGATACTTAGTTTAATTATAAGTATCATCGGTTTAATTCTAACAATCAAGAAATAATTTGATTGTTGCTTGGCAAAGTTGCCCGTGAGTATTGCACTACTCACGTAAAATATAAACCAATAATTTGGAGGTGTCAAATGGGACAACTAATTTTTAATATTATTATTTGCGGGGCAATTATATGTAATTCAGTCGCAATTATAATCTTAGCAAAGAAAAGGAAATAGAAAATGCCAAAAGGTGGAAAAAGAGAAAACGCTGGAAGAAAAAAACTTTCAGAAAGTGGAAGAATTAGAACTCAATTTTCATTGCAACAAAATGAAATTGATTTAATAAAAGAACTTGCACAAAAACAAGGATTAAATAAAAGTCGGTTCATTATGGAATGTGTAAAATTTTATAATGAAAATCATAAAGATTAACAAGTTTTAAAGCCTACCTAGTAAGCCCCGCGATTGCGGGGCGTTTTTTTTCTCAAAATCAAAAATTTAATGCTATAGCATTAAGATTGTTCTGTCAAGAACAATCTTAAAGATTTCTGTTTACCTTCCAAAACAAAAATTAAAGATGTCAAGACAGAAATATTTTTTTTGATAGAAGCGGTTTTATCAAAAAATCAGAACTTAAATAACGTGGTATTTATTTGAGTTTATATCTTTATTTTTTTTATAGGAGTAAAACAAATGACTGTATGTGAAACAATCCAAAACAAAATCGACACTTGCACAAAAAACGCACTTTTATTTTTAAACAAACAAGACGACAAAATGGTCAAGTTTTGGCTAAGTGCAAGAAATGGTTTTATTGAAAAAAGGAATAATTTAACACTTGAAAAACTTAGCAAAAAAATGGATACAACTAGAATTTAATTTTGTTGCTCAAAGCTATGAAGAATTGCTTAAAGATTTTCAAGGAAATATAAACGGAACTGATAACGAAAAATGTCTTTATTATCAGTATGAATATTTAGTAAACAACAATCAGACGGCTTGGAGCAATTTATGGATTTTGTTTCAAGAACTTTGCTTAAAAGCCGTCAAAAAAGAAATAAAAAAAAAGAAACTTCATTTTACAAAAGATGAAGTTTTAGAAAAAACGCAAGACGCTTGTTGCGACAAAATGAAAATCTATAAAAAAAATAGCAAGGTGCGTTTTTACAAAAACTTTATTACGGCGGCATATTACGGGGCTTTGCACGCACTTTATTCAAGTGTTTACAACAAAGACTTAAATGACGCTCTAAACTTTTGTGTAAATGAAGATGTGGAGAATTTATTTGGGACTTCTTTTGAAAGCACAGACAATTAAAAAACAAAAGCCAAAACTTAAAAAAGAGTTTTGGAAAATCAGCGAATGGAATGAAGATTTATGCGGTTATGTTGTAAAGCATTGTTCACTTTCAAAAGACAAGGCAAATGAACTTAACGAGCAATTAACGCGACAAGGGCGATACGTTCGAATAAGTCCACAAATTGAAAAGAAAATTAAAAGGAGCAAAAGAAAATGACAGACTTAAATAAAGTTTTTTTGATTGGGCGAATAACGCACGATGTAG
>CAZLXK010000225.1:0-4365 GCA_964563305.1 uncultured Treponema sp. | reverse complement strand
TGCGAGTTTTAAGCCTTGAAATTACAAGTCTTAAAACGTCGCGTTTTCAAAGAAGTTTATAAAAACTTCAGTTTTTATAAACTTCCTTATAAAAATTGACCTATTTTTAGGAGGATAAATTTATGGAACTTAAAAAGTATGAATTTTGGTTCATTACTGGAAGTCAAGATCTCTACGGAGAAGAAACGCTCAAACAAGTTGCAAAAGATTCAAAAGACATTGTTGAAAAACTCAATGCTTCTGGCTCTCTTCCTTGCGAACTAGTTTGGAAAGAAACGCTTTTAACTCCTGAGGGAATTCACAAAACTCTTGAAGAAGCAAATTCTGATGACAAATGTGCTGGCGTTATTTGCTGGATGCACACTTTCAGTCCGGCAAAAATGTGGATCGCTGGTCTTAACGCTTACAAAAAGCCTTTGCTTCAGTTTAACACTCAATATAATGTTGAAATTCCTTATGCCACAATGGATATGGATTTTATGAACTTGAATCAAAGTGCTCACGGCGACAGAGAATTTGGTTATATTACTAGCCGAATGGATCTTCCGCGAAAAGTTATCGCTGGACATTGGTCGCATCCTGAAACACAAAAACGCATCGCTGATTGGATGAGAGTTGCTCGTGCGGTTGCTGACGGAAAGACTTTACGCTGCTTGCGTTTTGGCGATAATATGCGAGAAGTTGCGGTTACTGACGGCGACAAAGTTGAAGCAATGATTCGTTACGGTTGGTCAATTCCTTATTACGGAATTGGTGATTTGGTTGCTGTAATGAATGAAGTTTCTGATGGCGATGTAAATGCTTTGTTTGATGAATACAATCAAAAATATGAAATTGTTTACGGTAACGACAAAGATTTTACAACTAAGCAAATTAAAGAACAAGCAAAAATCGAAATTGCACTTCGCCGATTCTTAAAAGAAAATAATGGTGTTGCACTTTGTACAAATTTCCAAGATTTGTGGGGAATGAAACAGTTGCCAGGTCTTGCAATTCAGCGTTTGCTTGCTGACGGTTACGGTTTTGGTGCTGAAGGTGACTGGAAAACTTCTTGTTTGGTTCGCACGTTCAAAGTTATGACAGAAGGTCTTGTAAAGCCAGGAAAAGGCAACGCTTTTATGGAAGATTACACATACAATCTTGTGCCAGGAAAAGAAGCCGACATGGGAAGTCACATGCTTGAAGTTGACCCAGAGATTGCTATTTCTAAGCCAAAAATCGAAGTTCATCCACTTGGGATTGGCGGAAAAGAAGATCCTGCTCGTATGGTTTTTGATGCAATTACAGGCGACGGTCTTGTTGCAGCAGTTGTTCAAATGCCAGGAAGATTCCGCTGTGTTGTAAATGAAATCAACGTTATTCCTCCAGAAGCTCCACTTCCAAAATTGCCAGTTGCTCGTATGATTTGGAAACCTTATCCAAACCTTCAAACTTCTGCAGAAGCATGGATCTTAGCTGGTGGCGGACATCACACTGCGTTCAGCAATATTGTTACTTCAGATATGCTTCGCGATTGGTGCGAAATGACAAAAACTGAATGTGTTGTTATTGATAAAGACACAAAAATTCCGTCTTTCCGCAACGAACTTAGATGGAATGCTGCTTACTTTGCAAATAAATAAAGATTAAGTGAAAACTTAAAATAAAAAAGCCGACTGTTTACTTTGAAGATTTTTCATTTTAACTGTCGGCTTTTTTTGTAAGAAAATTCATCATTCTGAACCGTTTGATACACTTCGACAAGCTCAGCGTCTGCGAAGTCGAACCATTGATTCAGACTCTATGTTATTAAACATAGTCGCTATTCGCATTTAGTCAGCGAGACATTTATCTAATTGTGCAGAAATTTCTTTTTTGTCAAGTTTTTGTCCAATTACGCAAAGTTTTATCATTCTGTCGCCAACTTTTTCATCCCATTCCTTTTTAATTTGCGGATTTGCTTCAAGAATTTTCTTTTGCTCAGAAGGGTCGGCCGCAGCAATCCACTGACCAGAATAACCTGCTTGAATTTGTCGTCCTGAAGTTTCAAAAACCCAAGCCATTTCTGGTTCATCAGCAAACCACATTAAACCTTTGCAACGAATAATATTACGTGGCCATTTATTTGCAAATTCATCTAATTTTTGGCGATCAAAAGGTCGGCGACGATAATAAATAAATGTTCCAATTCCGTATTCATCTTCATCAGAACCAGAATCGCCTTCGTGCTTGTGTTCGTGATGATGATGTTCATGACCTTCGTGCTCAGCGTGACCTTCTTCATCTTCATGGTCGTGATGATGTTCATCGTGTTCATCTTCATCGTCATCTTCGTCGACTTCATCTTCTTCAAGATGTTTGCACCAACCAGCACTAGCGTAAACTTTTTCAAAATCAAAACTACCAGTAGAAAGAATTTCGCTAACCGGAACATCTCCGTGACTTGTTTCAATAATTTTTACGCCAGGATGCAAGGTTTCAATAACTTTTCGAACTTTAGCAAAATCTTTTTCACTTACCAAATCTTTTTTGTTGATTACCAAAGTTGAGCAAAATTCAATCTGCTGAACGAGTAAACTTTCGATATCTTCCTCGCCCATATCTTTTTTGTCCAAAAGTTTATCTCCACCAGCAAATTCATCAACTAAGCGAGCAGCATCTACAACGCCAACAACATTGTCCAAAACGCCATTTTTTATCATTTCAAGTTCCTGCGCAATCGGCATTGGTTCGCAAACTCCACTCGCTTCAATCAAAATATAATCGTATTTTCCAGACTTAATGATATTTTCAATATTCGTTGCAAGTTGACTTTTTAAAGTGCAACAAATACAACCGTTTGTCAAAGGAACAATATCACTTGTGTCTGTAATTTTTGCACCATCAGCGATAAGTTTTGCATCAACATTTACTTCGCCAATATCATTTACAATAACCGCAACTTTATATCCTTGCTGATTTGTAAGAACCTTGTTTAAAAGCGTTGTTTTTCCAGCTCCAAGATAACCACAAAGCAAAGTAATAGGTGTTAATTTTTTTGCCATGATTTTACTTCCTTATAAAAATGAAATTTTATTTGTTTTCAATACTAGTGAATTTTTACTGAATCGGCAAGTTTCACCAGTTGCACTCGCAATTTAGCATAATAATGTTTATACTAAGCCAATGCGTGATTTATGTTTTAAGTGCTTGAGGCCAAAAGATTCATGTCTTTGCAAATATATTGTTCCTATAAAAACTGATATAAAATTTGTGTTTTTAATGCATCCAAAAGAAGCAAAAAAGCAGAGAACTGGAACTGGCAGACTTGCTTCACTTTCTTTAGAAAACAGCGAAATCCTTGTAGGAATTGACTTTACAAAAAATCAGCGTCTGCAAGAACTTTTAAGCGACAGTCAATATTTTCCAGTTCTAATGTATCCTTCAAGCGACGCTTTAACTGCAAAATCTCCAAACTTAAAAACTGAACTTAAAGGCAAAAAACTTCTTGTGATTTTAATTGATTCAACTTGGTTTTGCTCACACAAAATGCTAAAACTTAGCACAAATATAACTTCGCTTCCAAAATTAAGTTTTTACGGTTCTTACAAAAGCATTTTTACTTTTAAGAGAGAACCTTACGAATATTGCATTTCTACAATAGAATCTTGCTATTATCTTATAAAAGAACTTCAAGAAAACAACCTTACAAATAAAGATTGTAATCCAGAGCCACTAATGTCGATTTTTAAGCGAATGATTCGATTTCAACTTGAAAAAGAAAACGAGCGCATTTCTTCAGGAACAATTGGAACGCATCCTTACGATGTAAAATACACAAAAATCAAAGAAATTCCCGACTTTTTGAAAGAAATTTAATTTCTTATTTGGAAAATGCATTGCTGGAATTTTTAAAGCCAGGCGTTACTCCGTAGATTTTTTTTGCTCCACTTCCCTTGTCTGAAGTAATAAGCCAAGCAGATTTTGAATTTGAAAGCCGAGCATTTGGATTTTCAGCAAAAACTTGTGCTAAATATTCAATATTTTGTCTTGAAAAACTTCTTGTGCAAGCGGAACTTGTAATATTATCGGAACAAACAGCGTCGCTTATTTTTGAAGAAGCGTTACCTTCGCCGTCAAGCCAAGTTTCACTTTGCAAAACTTCATCTAAAATTTCAGAAAAATCGCTTGGCCAAGACAAAGTTTGACTTGTTGCATAACAAAACGAATCTAAAATTTTATTATCAAAAGAATTTTTTAGTAAAATTATGTCTGAGGCGGCAAAAACTGATTTTGTATTTTCTGACCACAAGTCGCGAGCAGAATCACAAGAATCAATATGCGTTGAAAGTGTTAAATCATCTTCAAGTTCGCTAATCATTCCTTGAGAATCCAAACCTTCAGTTG
>CAZLXK010000224.1:0-4390 GCA_964563305.1 uncultured Treponema sp. | reverse complement strand
TTTTCTTTTAAATTTTTTAATTCTTCCGAATCCAAAATCACAAAAACTTACCCCATTATTAAATTTGAAGATCCAACTGTAATTTTATCGCCCGGATTTAATTTTACATATTTGTCTGAAGGAATTCGTCTTCCGTTAAGAAATGTTCCGTTTGTAGAATTTTCATCTTTTAGAAAATATGCGTCGCGGATTTTTTGAATAATGCAATGATGTCGGCTTGCGAGTTTATTTTCAATTACAATATTATTGTCTTGCTCGCGGCCAATTGTAATTTTTGCAACCAACTGAATTTTTTTCTTATTGAACACAAGATAAGAAACTTGCTGACTTTCGGCAATTTTATCTAAATGTTGACCTAAAGGACTTGTGTTTACGATTGTTGTGTCTGACATAAAATTCTCCTATTTTACAACGTGCAGATTTTTTATTTACAGATGCTGTGGTTCGACTTCGCCACTAGAAACTTCGTTGCGTGTTCAACCACCGTTGATTTTGTTATTTACAGACCCTGAATCGAGTTCAGGGTGACAGTTTTTTTAACCGCCGACGGATTTTCTTTTTACAGCGGACTTTTTTTTATTTTCGGGATTAAAATTTTCTATAAAAGTTTTTGAGTCACGTTTTAATTTTTCTTCAACATTTCCACGCATATATTTTGCTAAAAGTTTTACAACATCATTTACAAGTTTTTTTGTTTCTGGATCCAAATTTCTTAATCCGCGTAAAACTTTATATAGATTTTCCCAAATGTTACTTTGCAAAGACATTAGCGTTTTTGCGTTTGTGTCAACTAAAAGTTTGTAAACTGTATCGATAAAAGTTTTTTTTGATGAAGATGAAATATGACTCATCCATTCGTTTACTGCTCTGCCTAAAGCTTTGCTGTCTTCTGATTTGTCTGGCAATTCATCAAAATGATTTCCAATTACTTGCCAATTAAGCGGATCGTGTTCATAAATTCCTTTGCCAGAACTTTGTAAAGCCGTATAAGGTCCGTCGTGCCAAAAAAGTGCTCCAACAATCGAAAGGCCTGGAACATAAGTTTTAATTTTATTTTTTATAACTTTGTAAGATTCGTCTGAAAAAAATGATTGATAAAATCCTGGTCCATCAAAATCATAAACATATTTTATGCGTTTTTTAAACTTTTCTTTTGCATTTTTTGCAGCGTAAATTGCAAGATTTCCACCTTTAGAATGTCCAGCAATATACAAAGTTCCTTTTTTAAAACTGGCAGCTTCGTTAAAATATTCCACAGCGTCGGCTTGAGACGGAACTTCGTCCATTATGGCAAGATTAAAATCTTCTTTCCAACCAACAAGATTATTGTCAGTTCCGCGAAAAGTTATGCAAGTCCATTTTGCTTTTTTTGACGTAAAACTTATTGCAGAAAATTGCTCTTCTTTTTCAAGATTAAATCTGTCCCAAAATCCGTTTACTTGAAGTTCGCCAAACCTTTTACTTTTTCCGGCAAACTCTAAAACTTCAACTGTATTTGGATCAACATTTTCAGTTTCGCTTTTTCTAACTTCAAAATCTTTTGCATCCAAAAATAATTGTGAAGCTTTTTGCAAAGTGATATCTTGCTTAAAATTTTTGTGAACAATATCAGAAAATCTTAAATACGAAATTGTGCTTAAAATCAAAAAATCAACTTCATTAACTGGACTTTTGTCAAAACTTAAATCGCCTCGCCATTTCATATAATCAATAATATTCATAAAAAAAATCTCCAAAATCAGCAAAAATCTTTTTATCATATTAGCATAAAATCGCTAGATTGTGTTAGAATGATTGGAAGTTTACAAAAAATTTTAAGGTGAGAAAATGGAAATTAAAGACTTACAAAAAACTCTTTCTTCAAATGAATATCCAGGACGAGGAATTATTGTTGGAAAATCAAAAGATTCAAATTTTGCGATTGCAGCTTATTGGATTATGGGACGAAGTGAAAATAGTCGTAACAGAATTTTTGTTCAAGAAGGCGAAAACTTAAAAACGCAAGCTTTTGATCCTTCAAAATTAGTTGATCCAAGTTTGATAATTTATTCGCCAGTTAAAGTTTTTGAAAATCACACAATTATTACGAATGGCGATCAAACTGACACAATTTTTGATGGTTTTAAGAACGGAAAATCTTTTGAAGATTCGCTAAAAACTCGTAAATTTGAACCTGATTCTCCAAATTTTACGCCAAGAATTAGTGCTGATTTGTTGATTGAAAATAAAACTTATTCTTTTAAGCTTTCGATTTTAAAAAGTGATAATGGAAACGATTCTTCTTGCAACAGATTTACTTTTGATTATGAAAATCCGCAAGCGGGACTTGGAAGATTTATTCACACTTATCAAGGAAACGGAAATCCGCTGCCAAGTTTTGAAGGCGAACCTGAAGTTTTGGAACTTAACGGAAATATTGATGAATTGAGTCTTGACATTTGGAACTCGCTTAACGAAGCAAATAAAGTTTCGCTTTTTGTTCGATTTATTGATATTAACTCTAAGAAATCTCAAACTAGAATTTTTAATAAAAATGTTTGATGATTGAAATTGACTATTTACGCTGATTTACGTTGAAATTAAAACTTGACCGCGAGTTTTTTAAGAAACTGGCGGTTTTATTTTTTTACTTTTCCTTCTTTTAACATAAGCAAGGCTTTTCTAAATGCAGAATTTTCTTTTCTTAATTCTCTTGAACCGCGAGTTATGTTGCACAAAGATATTCCGAATTTTTTAGCAATTTCACGCTGAGTTGTTCCAGAATCAAGTTCTTTTACCAAAGCCCAGCGTTTTGAAAAATCTTTTAATTCTGGTTTTGTAAAAAGACATTCAAAAAAATCAAAAACATCTTGAGAATTATTCATTGTTGCTAAAAGTTCACAAATTTCCCACAAAGATTCACGGTAAAGTTCTTGTTGCTGAACTTGAGAAACTTTTTCTGAATCATTTGAAGCGTTTTTTGCTTTTGAACTAGACATATTTCCTCTCGATTTGACTGAAGATTTGTTTCTATTCATAATAACATATAAAATTTTTACTTGCAATTTGACTTTGATCAAAATAAAAAAATCACTTGACCTATGCGGCAAATTTTATCAGAATTCACCATAAGTTTTTTAAGGAACTTGAAATTTTTTCACTAAAGACAGGAGAATTTTATGTCTAGCCCACTTGAAGATTATGTTAAAGAATCGAATGGAAATTTAAATCCAGCAATGACCGCTTATGTTGCAAATTTGCAAATGGTTTCTAAGGTTGCGCCAGAAATTGCTGCGGATATTGTTAATGAACTTGAAAATCAGCGAAATCACTTAAAACTTGTTGCGTCTGAAAATTATTGTTCGCTTAGCACACAACTTGCAATGGGAAATCTTCTTACAGACAAATACGCTGAAGGATACCCTGAGCATCGTTACTACGGAGGCTGCGTAAACATTGACGCTGTGGAAAATACGGCGGCTCACGAAGCAGAAGAATTGTTTGGGGCGGATTACGCTTACGTTCAGCCACATTCTGGTGCGGATGCAAATTTGGTTGCTTACTGGGCGATTCTTTCTAAAACTGTTGAAACTCCAACTTTGCAAGAACTTGGCGTTAAGTCTTTAAATGATTTAACGGCACAGCAGTTTGATTCTTTGCGAAAAAAGTTTGGAAATCAGCGTTTAATGGGCTTGGATTATTCTTGTGGCGGACATTTGACTCACGGTTACAAAATGAATGTTTCGGCAAGAATGTTTGAAAGTCATCCTTACGGAGTTGATAAAGAAACTGGACTTTTGGATTACGATAGAATAGAAAAGCAGGCACTCGAAGTTAAACCGCTTATTTTGCTTGCGGGATTTAGTGCTTATCCTAGAAAAATAAATTTTAAACGTTTCCGCGAAATTGCTGATAAATGTGGAGCAGTTTTAATGGTTGACATGGCACACTTTGCGGGACTTGTTGCTGGAAAAGTTTTTACTGGCGATTACGATCCTGTAAAATGGGCGGACATTGTAACAACTACAACTCACAAAACTTTGCGTGGTCCGCGTGGAGCATTGATTTTGTGTAAAAAAGAATTCGCTGATTATGTAAACAAAGGTTGCCCTATGGTTTTAGGCGGACCTTTGGGACACGTTATGGCGGCAAAAGCGGTGGCACTTAAAGAAGCGAGAACTCCTGAATATCAAGAATATGCGGCGAATGTTGTAAAAAATGCTCAAAGTTTAGCTGAAAGTTGCAAATCTTACGGAATGCCATTGCAAACTGGCGGAACTGAAAATCATTTAATGTTGGTTGACGTTACAGTTTACGGTTTAACTGGAAAACAAGCAGAAGCGGCACTTTTTGCGTGCGGAGTTACGGCAAATGCAAACGCTCTTCCTTACGACAAAAACGGTGCTTGGTG
>CAZLXK010000223.1:0-4426 GCA_964563305.1 uncultured Treponema sp. | reverse complement strand
AATAAGTGCGACATCATCGGGCGTGTAATACTGCCCGTTGCTTTTCTTTTTGTTTTTATCCTCTACCGCAAGTCCGATTTCATACATTTCGCCAAAGTTTTTGATGTTCAAGAAGTCAGCATTTTCGCCGTAAGTCAGCACATATTTGCAAATCGCGTTCCAAGTCTGCTTTAAGCCGAGCGTTTCAACGTCGTTTATGTATTTTTCAAGATTGTAGGATTTTAGTTTTTCAAGATTAGTTTCAGACAGAACTACTTTTATTTCAAAAATATTTTCTGTGGGCGCTTCTTCTTTTTCAAGAACTGCAACATCAGAGAAATCGAACAGGGTGTTTGCGTACAAAGTATTGTTCTGCATTTGTTTCAGTATAGAGCTTTTGGCTTTGTTTTTAAATATCTCGCATTGAATCACATCAATCTTGCCTGATTTTGCGGCAATTTTATGAAAAACTAAAATTCCGTGTTACAATCATTTTAGAGGCGAAAAATGAAAACAATAAGACTTTTGTATCCAGACTATATTTCAGGCGGGCTTGAAACTTACTATTTTGGGGCGGAACTTATGCAGCATATTCTGCCTAAGAACGAGAACCAAAAACTTGTGCGTGTTGAAGTCGCTCCGCCAAACGGAAAAGCAAAAAATATCACAAACGGAATCACTGGGGAAGATGAAGTTCTTTATGGAATCAAGGATGCTCAGAAAAAACTTGAGGCGGAAAATCCTGACAAAGTTATCACAATTGGCGGAAACTGCCTTGTTTCTCTTGCACCATTCGACTTTCTGCACGGAAAATACAAAAACTCTGGAATCATTTGGATCGACGCACATCCAGACGTTTCTACAACGAGCGACGGCTATCCTTTTGCACACGCAATGGTTTTAGGCTCGCTTTTAGGCGGCGGAGCGGAAAGTTTGCAAAATCAAATTCAAAACGGATTTTTTAAGGCACAGCAAGTTCTGTACGTCGGACTTCAGCCACTTCACGATTATCAAGAAAAATTCTTAAAAGACGCGGGCGTTGACTTTAAGATTCAGGACAAAGAATTTTTGTCGGATGAAAAAATCAAAGCCTTTGCAAAAAAGTTCGAGCATATTTTTGTCCACTTTGACATTGACGTTTTGGACGAGCATTTTTTCCATTCGACTTATTACGCGAATCCAGACTTGGTTGGCGACGGAGCGGGCGGCGGAAAGATGAAGATTGAAAAACTCACTTCAATCTTAAAGCTGATTTCAAAAAACGCGAATGTCGCGGGCTTTACAGTTGCGGAATATCTGCCGTTTGACGAAGAAAAGTTGCACAAAATGTTCGGCAAAATCGGAATCTTTACGGAATAAGGAAATTTTATATTGCCGTAAACGCTAACGCTAAATCTTCGTTTGCAGATTTTGTTTGAGATGATAACTTAGCACAGAAAAAAAAATTCGCTAAAATAACAAAATTCGCTCCAACAAAGACAAATTTAAAAAAATCATATATAATATTCAGCATGGAAAATTCAAACGAAAAAATTACAATCGCTTTAACTGGCGCAAACGGTTCAATGGGCGGAGAAATTTTATCTCATCTTTTAGAATCAGAAAATAATTACGAAATTCGACTTCTTTTACATATTACAACTAAACATTTCAAAAAATTTTTTAAATCTTTACTAAAAAAAGGCAAAGGCAGAATTTCTATCGTTTACGGAAACTTGCAAAATTATTCTGATGTAGAAGAATTTATAAAAGGTGCAAATTATGTTGTTCACTGTGCGGCAGTTATTCCTCCAAAAGCGGATCACAATCCTAAAAATACATTTGAAACAAATTTCACTGGCACAAAAAATATTGTTGACGTAATAAAATCATCTCCAAATTGCGACAAAATAAAATTAGTTCACATTTCCACAGTGGCAGTTTACGGAAATCGAGATTATCATCATCCTTGGGCAAGAATGGGCGATCCTGTAATGTCAAGTGCTTACGATTATTATTCAGCTTCTAAAGTTAAGGGCGAGCGTTATGTTCTTGAAAGCGGACTTAAAAATTGGGTTGTTTTACGTCAAACTGCGGTTTATCACAAATATTTTATGTCAAACAATTTAAACGACGGATTAATGTTTCACACTTGCTGGAATGCTCCGTTTGAATGGATTACTGACAAAGATTCTGGCTTAATGATTAAAAATCTTGTTGATTTTGATTTAAGTGGCAAGTTAAACGGATTTTGGCGAAATGATTATAATATTGGCGGCGGAGCTTCTTGTCGCGAAACAGGATTTGAAACTTTTAATTACGGATTTGCTTTGATGGGTGCTAGTGCGGAGAAGTTTTTTGAACCTTATTGGAACATTCCACGTAATTTTCACGGAGTTTGGTACACAGATTCTTACGTTTTGGAAGATTGGCTTCATTATCGCACAGAAACAAGTGCCGACTTTTGGAACAGAATGAAAAAGCAACTTTGGTATTATAAACTTGGAAGAATTGTTCCTTCAAAACTTATCAGAAAAATTGTGATTGAACGACTTTTAACAAACAGCAACGCTCCTATGAATTGGGTTCGTCTTGGCAAAAAAGGTAGAATTGATGCATTTTTTGGCGGAAAAGAAGCGTTTGAAAAACTTCCTAAAACTTGGGACACGTTTCCTATTCTGCAAAAAGGTCAAACTCTAGAAGGCAAAATTGATTACGCTGATTTAATTGATGAATCTAAAGCGGATCGTTTTAAGTTAAATCACGGTTACGATGAATCAAAACCAAATTCTGAACTTGGCGAAGAAGATTTTAAGAATGCAGCGGAATTTCGTGGCGGAAAACTTATTTCAACAAATATTAAAAAAGGAGATTTGTTTACTAAACTTGAATGGCAATGCCACAACGGACACAAATTTTTGTCTACGCCGTTTACAATTTTAAAAGCGGGATTTTGGTGCCCAGAATGTTGCGAAGCTTTACCTTGGGCTTTTGACAAAGCAAGTGCACATATTCCTTTTTATGCTCAAGTTTGGTACGATACACATAAAAAGTCAGAAGAAAATAATGTTTATCCTTACGATGAACACGAAGATGATGATATGATGGAAAAATTTTAAACAGATTTATACAAAATGAAAGCAATAATTTACGTTTTTTCAGGAACCGGCAACACTTTAAAAGTCGCGGAACTTTACAAAAAATATTTAACTTCTTACGAAACTGAAATTTGCAATATCAAAATGATTAAAAATCAAAATTTCGGTAAAAAAGATCACAGAAAATTTATTTTTGACAAGTTTCCTTCTCCAAATTCTGCGGATTTAGTTGGATTTGCTTTTCCAATTCACGGTTTTAATCCTCCAAAAGTTGTAATTGATTTTTGCAAGCAACTTCCAAAAGTTTGGACAAAAGTAAATCTTTCAGACTTCGAGGCAAAATCTTCGGCTTCACAAAAAAATTCTTCAGAGAACTCAAGTTCGGCAAAAAATTATTTTTCAAACACGCTTCAATTTTTTGTAAATGCAGCGAATTTCTTTCCGACGGTTTCGTCTCAACGTTATACTGTTGGCAAAGAAAAATTTACCGAAAATAATTCAGCAAATTCTTATAAAAAATCAGCAAAAAAAATCAAAAAAATACCAAAAAATGCTTTTATTTTTAAAACTGGTGGCGAAGGTTTACATTTTAACGATTATGCAAGCCAAAAACTTATGCATTCTTTAAAAAGAAAAGGCTTTAATTTTTTAAGCGAAAAACTTTACGTTATGCCTTACAATTTGGTTTTCCGACATTCTCCGCAAATGGTTAAAACTGAATGGATTTATGCTCAAGCTCAAGCACGACTTCATTGCAAAATGCTTCTTGAGCAGCGTCAAACTAAAGTTTTTTTAAATCCGATTAAATCTTGGTTTGTTCCGATTTTTAGAATTGAACATATTTACGCAAAACTTCAAGGTCCGTTTATGAAAGTTGATTCAAAAAAATGTATTGATTGTATGAAGTGCGTAAAAAATTGCCCAATGAGTAATATCAGTTTTAAGGACGGAAAATTTTCTTTTGGAACAAATTGTGCTTTGTGCGTTCGTTGTGCGTTTTATTGTCCAAAAGATGCAATTAATCTTGGAATGTTAAACGGTTGGCGAGTAAATGGCGATTATAAAATTGAAAAAACTGCCCAAAATCCTGCGATAAAGTTTCCTTTTTTTAGTGATGATGATAAAGGCGTTGGTCGCCACGCTTACCGAGATTATTTTAAGCGCTTAGATGACGAATTAAAAAAAAATCATATTGAACTTTTTGACGACGAACTTGACGATGAAGATTTAATGCAAAGAGTTTATTAATTTCTCGCAAATTCATTCAAAAATCTAAAAATTTTTCAAAATTTCTCACTTTTTTTCTTTAGTTTTTTACATTTTTATTTTTTCTCGGAAGATATATATATGTATCCATTTTAAGTTGAGTG
>CAZLXK010000222.1:0-4440 GCA_964563305.1 uncultured Treponema sp. | reverse complement strand
AAGTGTCAGTCTGTTTTACAACTGACAACAAAATTGTGATTTCGAGAGCCTCAACCACCAAGATAACTGCAATAAAAAAACTCGCTCCAAACTCCTAAATCCTAAATCCTAATTTCTAAATTCTTACTCCTAAAAATCAAAATATTGTAATTTACAACAATAAATGTTAAAATCCTCTTCAATTTTAGGTTTAATAGGAAAAGTTTATGCTTACACTTAAATTTGGCGGAACAAGTATGGGTTCTGCAAAACGCATTTTAGATAGTGTTGAAATTATGATTGGTCGGGCTCAAACTGACAAAATTTCTGTTGTTGTTAGTGCTGTGGCTGGAGTTTCAAATAAGTTGCAAGAAGCAATCGACTCTTGTATTTTAGGTAATAATCCGCTTACTTACGTAACTGAACTCAAAAATATTCATAACGAAATTTGCTCTCAAATAAAAGCGACGCTTCCTAATTTTAATTCAGAAACTGTAATGCAAAAAATCAGCGAAAATTTGGCGGAATTAGAAAAACTTCTTTCAGGAATTTCCACTTTTGCTGAATGTCCAGACAGTGTTCATTGTAGAATTATGGGAATGGGCGAACTTATGTGTGCTCCAATCGTTGAGCAATGTTTAATCGCTAAAGGTCAAAGTGTAGTTTTGCTTGATTCTCGAAAATATATTTTTACTACAGGAAATCAAAAAGAAGGCGATCCAGATTATGCTCATTGTGCGGACGCTTTCGCTGATTTTAGAGACGGTTCTTCGCCTTTAGCTCAAATTCTTTTGTTTCCAGGTTTTATTTGTTCTTGGATTGGCGGAACTGGAAAAAAGCCAAAGATGGGACTTTTGGGTCGCAATGGTTCAGATTTTAGTGCAGCGATTGTTGGTGCGTGCTTAGGTTCTAAAAAAGTTGAGTTTTGGACTGATGTTGACGGAATTTTCACAGCGGATCCTCGCGTGGTTAAAGATGCAATTTTAGTAAAAGATATGAGTTATGAAGAAGCGATGGAACTTTCATTTTTTGGTTCAAAAATTCTTCATCCTAAAACTTTGGCTCCTTTGGCGGCAAAAAATATTGAAGCTTGGAGTTTAAACTCTCATAATCCGCAAGCTCGCGGAACTAGAATTGGTCGCGGTCCTTTTGAAAGCGAAAAGTCTTCAGGGCCAGTTCGTGGCATTAGTTGCTTAAAAGATTGTGCTATGATTTCTGTAAGCGGTTCTGGAATGAAAGGCAGAAAAGGCATGGCTGCTCGAATTTTTTCTGCGGTAAGTAACGCTGGAATTTCCATTTTGTTGATTACTCAGTCATCTTCGGAATATACACTTTCGTTTTGCGTGCGAAAAGCGTTTTGTGAGCAAGTTCAAGATGTTTTAAAATCAGAATTGGCTCTTGAAATCAGCACAAAACTTGTAAATCCTATTGAAGTTCAAAAAGATTGTGCGATTGTTTCGATTGTTGGTGATGCAATGAAGCAAAAGCGTGGAATTGCCGGAACATTTTTTGATTCTTTAGCGAGTCGCGACATTAATATTCTTGCGATTGCTCAAGGTTCAAGCGAGCGTTCAATTTCTGCGGTAATTAAAGCCGAAGATGGAAATATGGCGGTTCGAGTTGCTCATCAATTTTTCTTCAATACAGTTCAATCAATTCAAGTTTACGCTTTTGGTGCTGGAACTATTGGCGGAACTTTGCTTGATCAAATCAACGAACAGCAAACTTCACTTCTTGAACAAGGAATCGACATTAAAGTTATGGCGATTGCAAATATTGACGGAATGATTTTTGATGCAGAAGGAATTAAACTTGACGGCTGGCGAGAACAAGTAAAACTTAATGGCAAAAAAACAAATCTTGATGAAATTTTGGAATTTGTAAAAGAAACTAAGCCACTTAATCCAATTTTTGTTGATTGCACAGCAAGTTATGATTTGCCTGAGCGTTATTTGGATATTTTAAAAGCTGGAATGAACATTGCAACTCCAAACAAAAGAGCAAATTCTATGAGCATGGATTTTTATCACAAACTTCGCGAAACTGCGAACGAAATGCATGTTCGTTTCCTTTACGAAACAAATGTTGGTGCGGGGCTTCCGATTATTGACACTTTACAAAATCTTTTTAAGTCTGGCGATAAACTTACGGGCTTTAACGGAATTATGTCAGGTTCGCTTTCTTATATTTTTGGTAAACTTGATGAAGGCAAAAAATTTAGCGAAGCGGTTCTCGAAGCAAAGCAACTTCGCTACACAGAGCCAGATCCTCGCGATGACTTAAAAGGCACTGATGTTGCTCGAAAAGCACTCATTATTGCTCGCGAAGCTGGAATGGAAATTGAACTTGAAGATATTGAAATGCGTTCGATTTTCCCAAAGAATTTTAGTCTTGAAGGAACAACTCAAGAATTTTTAGATAAATTGCCAGAACTTGATTCTTATTTTGATGAAAAAATGGCGTCGCTTAAAAAAGAAAATAAAGTTCTTAGAATGGCGGCTTCTATAAAAGACGGAAAGGTGAGCGTTGGCATCCTTGAAGTTGGCCCAGAAGATCCACTTTACGGCGTTAAGGGCGGAGAAAATGCTTTTGTTTTCCACACTGCTCGTTACTCTCCAATTCCTTTAACAGTTCGCGGTTACGGTGCAGGTGCTGGAGTTACGGCAGCGGGAGTTTTTGGTGATATTTTAAGAACGGTCAGTTGGAACAGTTCTAACTTTTACGGTGGTTGAGCAAGTTCGAAATCACCAAATATAACGTTAAGGTCATTTCGAGAGTCCGCTAGAAACTTGTGCAAAAAAAATCAGCGAAACTTGCAAAAGAAAACTTAAAAAAAATCATCGTAAACTGTGCAAAATCAGCGTAAATGGCGAAAAATCAAAAAAGTGGAGCAAAATAAAGACTAAACTATGGAAACTTCATCAAAAAAAATACTTTGTGCTTATTCAGGAAAACGTGGAGCGTACGCTCAGCAAGCAATTGACAAATATTTTGCCGACAACGCTAAAATAAAAGTTGAAAGTCTTGCACTTGATTCTTTTAGCGAAGTTTTCGCTAGCGTTTCAGAGCAAAAAGTTCAGTATGCAATGATTCCTATAGAAAACAGTTTAAATGGTTCAGTTTATCAAAATTATGACAATTTTATTTTGCACGATGATGTTGTAATTGTTGGTTCAATAAGTTTGAGCATTCATCATTCACTTTTAGTTTGCAAAGGAACAAAACTTGAAGATATAAAAACTGTTTATTCTCATCCGCAAGGTTTTGGGCAATCAAGAAATTTTTTGGAAACACATAAAAATTGGACTTTAATTGATTCAGTTTCTACAGCAACTGCCGCCGAATATGTTTCTTCAAGTGGCGATAAATCTAAAGCGGCAATTGGTTCAGCCTTAAATGCAAAAATTTACAATCTTGATATTTTAGCTCAAGACATTCAAGATGAAAAAACAAATTACACGCGGTTTGTTTTAATTACCAAAAAAAATTCTGATTTTGATAAAATTGAAAACGCAAATACAGCAAGTTTTATTTTTACAACAAAAAATGAACCTGGAGCGTTGTACAAAGTTTTGGGTGTTTTTGATAAATACAAATTGAATATGACTCGCCTTGAATCGCGTCCAATAAAAGGTCAGTTGTGGCGATTTTGGTTTTATGTTGATTTAGAAATGAAAAATATTTGCCAGGAAGAAGATAGTTTTATACAATTATTGATGAGTGAATTAAAAAAAGCATCTGAATCAGTTAGGCTTTTAGGTGTATACTTAGAAGGTCAATTAACAGAAGCGTAATAACTTAAACTTTAGGAGAATAAAATGGAAAAAAAATATGTACTTTCAGTTTTGGTAGAAAATCATGCTGGCGTTTTAAGTAGAGTTTCAGGACTTTTTAGCCGACGTGGTTATAATATTGATTCTTTAAATGTTTGCGAAACTTCCGATCCAAATAAATCGCGAATGACAATAGTTGTTCGTGGTGATGAATATATTCTTGAGCAAATCGAAAAGCAACTTTCAAAACTTGTAGAAGTAATTTCTATTGAACATTGTGAATCATCGTCTACAACTCAGCGGGAAATGGCTTTGATTAAAGTAAAAGCGGACGGTTCGAGTCGAGCAGTTATTATTGAAACTTGCAATATTTTTAGAGCACATATTGTTGATGTTGCAAATGAATCTTTAATTATAGAAGCGACTGGAAGTGAAGACAAAATTTCTTCTTTAATCAGATTGCTTGAACCTTATGGAATTCTTGAACTTTTAAAGTCTGGTCTTGTTGCAATGGATCGTGGCGAAAAAGTAATGAAATAATATCTTAAACGGTCATTGTGCTCCGACTTCGCGGTCATTGAGGTGAGTCAAAATGACCTAAACACTACATAAGTGTCATTGTCGGGCTTGACTCTACAATCTAAGTCTTTACACTTGCTGAATCAATTAGTCCGCTGAAAAACTGTCA
>CAZLXK010000221.1:0-4505 GCA_964563305.1 uncultured Treponema sp. | reverse complement strand
AATAAATGAGGATAATGGAAAAGCTCTTGCTTCAGATGTTTTTGCTATTTTATCAAAAACTAAAAATCCAATAGAACAAGGCAAAAAACTTTCTGCTGAAAAACAAAGAAGATTAAAATTTGCAAAACAAAAAGCAGACTATATCGATGAAGGAACTCCAGAAGCTTTTGCAACTAATTTTATAAATAAGTTAAAAGCTCTAAAATATCCTAATCTTTCTGATGAAAAAGATGAGCTGTGGAATTTTGCAATTTCATACTATAACCTTGCAACAAAAGCAGCACTTACTCAAAACGCAAATTCAACTCAAAGAGCTAAATCAATGGCAGCTGGCAATGGCTCAGGTTCAAAGTCTAAGCATATCCCTTCTTCAGAAGGGGATCTTGAAAGAGCTAAAAAACCACAATTTGGTAAACAGTCAGCTTCAATAGATACCGAAATAGATAAACAATTAAAATTTAAATTTAATTATTAGGAGAAAATTAATATGAACGCAATAGGAAATTTAAGAAGAGAATTTGAATCCTTTAAAGAAGAAATCAATAAAAGACTTTCAGCTCTCGAAGAAAATAATTCTTCAAAAAAATCAGAAGAAAAGCTTAAAGAAGACCCAGTAAGAAAAGAAGTTGAAGAAGAAATTAAAAAACTCTCTGAAAATAGATTTAAAAAATCTTCTTCAAAAAAATCTAAAAAATATGATACCGTTATTCTTGAAACAAATGATGATGATATTATTGGCACAGAAGCTTAGTCAAAGCACCTCCTTATAAATATTATTTGAGCCAGTTTCCCTTCGGATTCTGGCTCTTTTTATTTTCCCTTTCCCAGAAAAATTTCATGAAAAATTTTTTTCAAGTCCCTGTTTTGTTTTTTAACCTTTCATTTTCTAAAATAACCCTTTCTCAGAAAAATTTCATGAAAAATTTTTTTCAATTCTCTGTTTTAAAATTAGTCAATTCATTTCCCTAAATATTTCTTTTTTCTTGTGAAAATTTTTTGGCGCTTCTGTCGAAGAGTTAATTTTAAGTTTGACTTTTGTCTAAAAAAATTTTGGCGCTTCTGTCGCTTAAAGGTCAGCCGATACCCCCTACCACTATACAGATGTGTAGCCAAACAGCACTCAAATGTATAGTAAAAATTGTATAGTAGTTTATAGCAGCAGCGTGTATAGTGTCTAAAAAAATATACACAAATAAGCAGCAGCGGAAACTACTATACATAATAATAGTTATATGAAATAGACCAAAAAATAAATTGGTAATCTAATTAAATATAATCACAAAGCAATTAAGGGGGCTTTAGTTATGACAGTAAATGAAAAAACATTGGTAGCAAATGAGTTAGCGGTTTTAGCAAGCGATTCAAAAAAATGGCAAGCACGCTATGGCAATAAGACGCTTGCAGAAGTATTATCAAAATTCTGCGATTGTGAAGACCTATGCTCTATGGGTGTTGATACAGAAGTTGCGGTCGACCTTAAAAGTCACGTTAATCCAAAAATGCTCGCTCGCTCTGTAAAATATACAAAAAGAAGTGAGGCGGTTGTGGAAAAGCCAGCAGAAACAAAAATCAAGAAAGTTGTTATCCATAAAAAAGATGGTTGCAAAATCACTCGTGTCGCTCGTGGTAATAAAATGGTCATCTCTCACAAGGAAAGCGATTTGCCAGCAAAGCAATCTAAGCCAGCGACTAAATGGGTAAAGTCTAAAGGTATGTTAGTTACTAAAGAGACCGTGAAAAAAATTATCTCTAACGGTCGCAAATTGGAATATCATTATCTCGGAGATGCTATCCCTGCTAATCTTACACATATTGTTGATAAAGGATATATTCTGTAAATAAAAAATGGTCGGGCAATTCCCGACCTAATTTGGAGGATGATTATGAAAAGATTATTAGTCATTAGCGTGCTGATGCAAATTGTTCTAGGAATTTTCGCAATGGGAATTGACAATGAAGCAATGACATGGGCGGAATATGAAAGCAAAGTTGAAGATGCAAAATATGAAGACTACTTGAAACTAATGGAACAAGGCGGTCAATGTTTTGGAGATGATACTGAAACAGTAATTGAACTATTCCAGCAAAATGAATAGTAATTACTATACCACTGAATAGTGGTATTTCCGTCTTTCAAAATCCTACACTTACCTATACAAAATACTAGTTGCTAAGCATAGACCAAAAATTAAATTTACTTTCTGATATACTATTCAAAAAACACTTTTCTAATTTCGTTGTTCTATCTTCTACACCTTGCTCAAAACTACTATACAAAAATACAGTAATAAGCATAGACCAAAAATTGAATTGGTTTTCTGTTTTAATGTTTGTGTCAAGAGGAAAAAACAAGTTTCTTTTCATAAGGAAATTATAACATTTTTTCTTCTAATTGTCAAGTAGAAAAGCATAGACCAAAAATTGAATTGGTCTTCTGTTTTAATACTTACACAAGCAAGGGGGCTTAAATATGTATGTAATTGTTGATAAATGCGGTAACTATTGGGATTCAGATGATGAGGAATGGGTTGATGTAATTACTGAGGGTTGCATCTTTTACACAAGTGGAAGAGCAAAATCGGAAATTAAAGATTTTGCTTTTGATGCGAAAGTGAAAGAAATCACCTTCAAAGATGTGGATTAGACCAAAAATCAAGTTGGAAAGATGAGATACTCTTTCCAGCAAAAGCAATTAGGGGGCTTTGGTTATGATTAAAACATTGGATTTGAACGAAATTGTAAATCTCATTAAAAGAGAAAAGATGCTGCATCATAAACAGTTGCAAATAAAAGTTTTGCAATTTGAGATGTTCAAAGACAAGCATCCAAAAATGATTCTTCAGTCATTGAATACCGCTGAGGTAGAAAATAAATTGAAGTCTATGGGTTATGTCGTGGACTATTCAAAAACAGAAAAATCTGTAACTTCTACTGTTAAGAATAACAAGCAAGTTGTTAAGAGTAGAAATCTAAAAACTACCAATATGGTAATCAGTTGGTAAAAAATAAAACCGCTGTAAAAATCAGCGGTGGGAGATAATTATGAAAAGATTAGCAAAACTGTTTTGCAAATTGTATTACAGAACTGGAAAAATGGTATTCTTCAAAATATATTTACTTCTTGCTGAGAAAATTGTTAAAGCATAAGCCTCCTAAATAAATGCTTTACCACTAGTCTTTTGACTAGTGGTTTCTCCGTTGTTCTATTTCCTACACTTCCCCAGAAAAACTACTATACAAATTACTAGTGTATGATTTTTTATACAATGGAATAGACCAAAAATTAAAATGATTTTGTTTCATAATTGCCTCGTCAAGTTGAGAAAAACAACTCAACTTGATTAAGAAAATTATAACAGATTTTCTTAAAATTGTCAAGTTGGGAAATATAGACCAAAAATTGAATTGGTTATGTTTCATAATAGTGCTATCAAAATTAAGGGGGCTTAAAATGGTAGGTTGCTATTCGGCTAATGATGTTAAAATGGGAAACATTCGTATTCACGCATTAAAACCTTATGCGTGGCAATATCAGATTCGTGGTAAAACTATTGCCAGCGGATTCTCACGTGGTCGGGAGATGGTCAATCTTATCCAATTCAAACACGGCAATGTGGAAAAAATGAGAGATTTCTTATTCAATCCACTGTTTAGCGAAAAATACTAGACCAAAAATCAAATTGAGAAGATGCAATAATCTTCTCAACAAAAACAATTAGGGGGCAAATTATGGGAATTGCTATTGTATGCAAATGGACACGTGGTAAAAAGACAAGTTACATCGTAAAATACAACGGACACGCTAACAAGTCGTTCAAGACCTTTGCTGAGGCAAAAGAATACTGTCAATTCTATGGATTGAGAATGTTCCGTCCAAATCTCTACAAATAAGGTGGTAAAAAATGAAAAGAGTAAATATCACTGTAATCCGCAATGGAAAAATCATTGATGATTTCCGTGTCTTTGCAACGGAAGATGAGATTGGCAATTATATTGCTGATATGGAAAGTGCAGGAAACAACGTAAAAATTGATTACTTGTATTAAATAAAAATGGTCGGGTAACTCCCGACCTAAATTGAGGTAAACTATGCTGATTGATAAAATTGTTGGAATAGACATAAAACAAATTGAAACAAGAATTAGGGAAAATCTCTGCTTGTTTGGAACTGAAAAAGATTACTTCAATCGGACTATTCCAGAAAACTTCAAATTGACACATAATAGCGGTCTTATTTGGGATATTAACTTAGATAAATATGAAGATGATGTTCATATTGTTCGGCATGAAATAAATGGAAAAGATGGATATATAAAATTCTTTTTAACTATTACCAGCACATCATCTGATGGAAAACTGTTGACTTATTTCTGCTTTTCAAATAAGGAATTTTCAGATGATTTACTTGAATGTTTGAAATTATACCTAAATAAAGCATAAGCCTCCTAAATAAATGCTTTACCACTATACTTTTGTATAGTGGTTTTTCCGTTGTTCTATTTCCT